>NZ_LRPD01000030.1:0-75743 GCF_001605865.1 Acinetobacter sp. NRRL B-65365
ATCTACTTTTGATCAATAATCAGTTTTTTATACGGATTATTAATATGATTTTTATTACATATCTATGTTGAAATTATTGTTATGAGTTTTAATGCTGAAGTTATTAAAAATAAATATTTTACTTTTCAATTAAAGACCCCTTTAACTATCAGCAAAATGTCATGAGAAAATAAAATGAAATAGCATTAAAAATATGAGTAGACGATAAAAACAGCAAAAATTGTTTAAAGCTTATTCTTATCTTTAAAAAGAATAAGTAACTCACTTTTTCTTATTTTTAATCATATAGCCTCGCGCATACCATAAGCAGATATTGTTGAAAGATCATCTAATTATGGGCATCAAGAACACCAAGCCGTTAATCGTTACAGCGATCGTCCTTGTGGCGATTGTTGCTTTTATTGTCTATCAAAATCAAAAAGATGCTGCACCTGCTCAGTCTAGAAATAATAAAGCGGTGGTAATTGCCTATCAGACTGGTATTGATCCTACCAAAGTTGCACAAGCCAACGGTGACTATGAGCGAGAGAGTGGACAGGCGATTCAATGGCGTAAATTTGATGCGGGTTCAGATGTGGTCAATGCATTAGCTTCGGGCGATGTCGTGATTGGCAATATTGGCTCAAGTCCATTGGCGGCTGCAGCTAGCCGTGATTTACCGATTGAAGTGTTTTTGGTGACAGCAAAATTAGGTGGTTCTGAGGCATTGGTGGTCAGCAACAAATCAGGCATTAAAACGCCGCAGGATTTGATTGGAAAAACCATCGCTGTGCCATTCGTTTCAACCACACATTACAGCTTATTGTCCGCTTTAAAGCATTGGAATATTGCAGACAATCAGGTCAAGATCATCAATTTGCGTCCACCTGAAATTACAGCAGCATGGGAACGTGGTGATATCGATGCGACTTATGTATGGGAACCTGCTTTAAGCAAAGTCAAAGCCAGCGGCCATGTTTTAACTGACTCAAAACAGGTCGGTGAATGGGGCGCGCCAACTTATGATCTTTGGGTCGTGCGTAAAGACTTTGCCGAGAAAAATCCTGAGTTCTTGAAAGCATTCGTGAAGACCAGTTTGCAACAGATCGAAGCCTATAACCAAGATCCAAAAGCATTTGAGCAGAATGCAGATCATATCCAGAAAATTGCTCAATTGACGGGTTCTGATGCCAAAGACATTCCATTATTACTTTCAGGAAATATTTATCTGGATGGTCAGCAGCAACAAGCGACTTTAGCAGGTGAATTTGCCAAAAATATTTTTGATACAGCGACTTTCTTAAAAAGTCAGGGCAAGGTCGATCAGGTGAAGCCTGATTATCAGGGCAATGTCACGACTCAATTCTTACAGCCATAGGAGATCGAAATGAGCGTATTAGCTGCTGAGCATCTTCATTTAACTTTTCCAAAGCAGACGTTACCTGTGCTTCAAGATATTAATCTGAAGATTGAAGAAGGCACCTTGACTGTGATTTTGGGCGAGTCTGGCTGTGGTAAAACCACTTTGTTAAATATTTTGGCAGGTTTCCAAGCACCGAGTTCAGGCCAGATTAAACTGGATCATGAAGTCGTGACTGCGCCTGACGCACGCCGTGCGGTGGTCTTTCAGGATCATGCGTTATTGCCGTGGTTAAATGTCTCGGAAAATATTGGTTTTGCTTTACAGCTCAAAGGTTTGAAAGCGCAAGAGATTCAACAACAAGTCGATGCAATCTTGAAAATTGTGGGTTTAAGCCATGTTGCTCAAGCCAATATCTGGGAATTGTCAGGTGGCATGAAACAACGTGTCGGTATTGCACGTGCTTTGATTAGCCACGCAGCCTTTATTTTATTAGATGAGCCTTTTGCAGCTTTAGATGCTTTTACTCGTGAAACCATGCAGCAGTTGGTTCTGGATCTGTGGATTGAGCAAAATAAATCGTTCTTCCTGATCACGCATGACATTGAAGAAGCGTTGTTGTTGAGCAATCAACTGGTGTTAATGACAGCTCGACCGGGCAAGATTGTCGAAACTTTAAAGCTGGATTTTGCAGATCGTTATAAGCAGGGTGAATCGATTCGAGCAATTAAATCCGATCCCAAATTTATTCAATTGCGTGAACAACTGTTTGAACGTTTACGTGTGCAGAAACAGGCAGGGCATGAGGTGGCTGTATGACGGGTCAAGCTAAAAATACAGCCTATGAAGTGACCAAGCCAGTTGCACTTCAAGCATCGGATAAACAACCGGCTTCAGTTTTGAATGCATTAGGTGGATTTATTGCTCGCCATCGTAGCTTGGTATTGAGTTTATCGAGCGTATTGAGTGTCTTGGTGATTTGGTACCTGATCACTGCATTAAAAATTGTTCCAAGTTTATTTCTGCCGAGTCCACAAGCGGTATGGCAAAAGTTCCTTGAAGTTAGCCAGCAAGGCTTTATGAAAGCGACCTTATGGCAGCATTTGGCAGCGAGTATTTCGCGTGTCTTGCTGGCACTTGTTGCAGCGATTGCGATTGGCGTGCCTTTAGGTTTGTGGATGGGGCTGAATAAATGGGTTCGTGCAGTGCTTGATCCATTGGTTGAGTTGTTGCGTCCGATTCCACCGTTAGCGTATTTGCCATTATTGGTGATCTGGTTCGGGATTGGTGAAACCACCAAAGTGCTTTTGATTTTCTTCTCCATTCTTGCGCCAGTAATTATCAGTAGTACGCATGGGGTGCTGAGTCATCAGCTCAATCGTGAGCGTGCAGCCTTATCATTAGGGGCGAGCCAGTCACAAGTATTTTGGCATGTGATTTTACCGACTGCGTTACCGCATATTTTAACGGGGATTCGTATTGGTTTAGGTGTGGGTTGGTCAACCTTAGTGGCTTCGGAATTAGTCGCGGCAGATCGAGGTATTGGTTTTATGGTGCAATCGGCGGCGCAGTTCCTGATTACGGATACCGTCGTGCTGGGCATTATTGTGATTGCGATTGTCGCAGTCAGTTTTGAATTATTCTTGCGTTGGTTACAGAAGCAATTATCTCCTTGGTATGGTCAACAGCTGTAAGTGCAAATAGTAAAGATGAGAGAGTTAGAGATGACGTTAAATATTGAAATAATTAAACCAACAATCGGTGCAATTATTCACGATGTTGATTTAAACACGGCTGATGAACATACCACACAACAAATTCAACAAGCATTGCTTGATCATCATGTCATTTTCTTTCGTAATCAGCAGCTAGCGCCACACGCACAAGCTGAACTGGCACGTAGCTTCGGTTCTCTGCATATTCACCCGATCTATCCATCTGTAGAAAATGTACCTGAAATCATTGTACTGGACAGCTGGAAACAGGATTTACGTGACAATGAGCTCTGGCATACCGATGTGACCTTTAGCCAGAAGCCGCCATTGGGCTGTGTATTGCAAGCGATTAAAATTCCACCTGTAGGTGGCGATACGTTATGGTCGAGTGGGGCAGCTGCATTTGCTGCGCTAGATCAAGATTTACAGAAGAAGTTAAAAGGCTTAACCGCAACGCATGATATCCGTCAATCTTTCCCGATTGAGCGTTTTGCGCATAATGATGTTGAGCGTAAAAAACTGGAAGAAACCTTTAAGCGGAATCCACCTGTTATTCACCCTGTGGTGAGAACGCATCCAGTTACAGGCCAGCCGATTTTGTTCGTGAGCGAAGGGTTTACCACGCGTATTAATGAGCTGGATGAGACGGAAAGCGCTGAGTTGTTGCAGTATCTATTTGCCCATGCAACCAATGAGCAGTTCCATTTGCGTTGGCAATGGCAAGCGGGTGATGTGGCGATTTGGGATAATCGTTGCACGCAGCATAAGGCTTTATTTGATTATGGTGATGCACATCGAATTATGCATCGTGCCACGATTAATGGTGATGTGCCGTTTTATCAAGCAGCAAGTTAATATTTAGTTTTAGATAAAAAGCTTGGGTAAAATCCTGAGCTTTTTTATTTTATAGTTTGATCCTTTCGGTTTTATTTTATAATTTGATCGCTTCGGTGGAATCTTACAGAGATCTCATCCTATTTTAGGATTTGCCTTCGGCTGGAGTTACTTTTTTGAAAAAGTAACCAAAAACTTTGTCATCCACAAAACCTGTTTACTTCCAACATCTCTTTAAATTAATCGCAGAAATAGCATTTGATTAATCTCACGCAGGTTGTGGATGACGTGTAGCACCAGTGATTCCAGAGAGAAGTTCTTTATACAATGGTGGATAGCACCAATTAATTAATCCAGAATTTTCAAAGTATATTTAATTAAGATGAGCCTCTTGTTTATAAACGGAAGGCGCTTGTCCCGTCCAACGTTTAAAGGCACGTCGGAATTCGCGGAGCTCACTAAAACCCAATTGCATGCTGATCTCACTCATGGACAGGTTCTGTTCAATAAGTTGTTTAGCTTTACGCTCCAAGACATTTTGCCGAATTTGTTGAAAACTTAGACCTTCCGATAATAATTGTCGTCTTAGATGGCGTTCACTGATGCGTAAATGTTCAGCGGCTTGCTGCATCTCGAAACGTTCAGGTAATTGCTGTTCAATTAAATGATCGAGTAAATGCACATAACCGACTTGATTGAGCTGATCAATTTCTTTTAAGGCTTGCTCACAGATTTGGATGGCAGTTGCATAGTTGGCTGGGCTGTAATTCTTTAAGCCACGTTGCAACATGCTGCTATTAAAGCGGATGATATTTTTAGGACTGTTAAATTGAATCGGACAGCCAAAGATAGTTTTATATTGTTCTTGGTATTGGTTAGGGAAATAGCTGAGAGCAAGACTAATCACATCATCATGATCACCCAGCATCGCGTTTAGACAGGTGATGATGCTGCT
The DNA here is from genome assembly GCF_001605865.1 of Acinetobacter sp. NRRL B-65365. Taxonomy (NCBI): domain Bacteria; kingdom Pseudomonadati; phylum Pseudomonadota; class Gammaproteobacteria; order Moraxellales; family Moraxellaceae; genus Acinetobacter; species Acinetobacter sp. NRRL B-65365. The sequence goes on from NZ_LRPD01000030.1 coordinate 4,844, forward strand.
AAATAATTCATCGTGGAAAAAAGCTTCCAGATCATCACAGGGATGAGAATCAATCACTTCCAGCTCACAGGCATCCGCTTGGAGACTAAAGTTGAGGTTGAGCACGCTGCCAGAAATACGATGGTAACGCAGCGCAATGTCTAAAGCATCAGCCACGGTCTTGCATGATTGCATGGCAAAACCCAAAATCCCCATTGAAATCAAACCCTCACTACTGCCAAGTTTTAAGCCGAGGTCGGGTTGTTGATAGGCTGCAATGGCTTGACGCACGACATCGCAAAGCTGTGGGAAACGAACAACGCCCTGGGTTTGCTGAATTTGAGCGATATCCAGACCAGAGTCTTGAAACCAGACGGCATATTCCCACTGCTGTTGCTCTGCATAGTGGATCAGGCTGGCTAAAATCGTGGGTGGAATAAACTGCTGCTGGTCATTTTTATAGATGCTGTGTTTAGGCATAAGTCCGTTTTGCCCCCCAAGAAAAGTTCCTTTAACCCTGTTGGGTATCGCATAATTTTGATTAACTTTCAACAGGCTTAAGACAGCTAGAAAAAGAATTTTAAAAGGAAAGCACCAATGTATCAGGTGGGTTGGGATAAAAAGGAAATTAAAATAACGCCGAAAGGTTATGCCATGTTTGGTTATGGGCAATGGTCTCATCGTGCTTATGAGCAACGTACAGCTTTATATGCCCGAAGTGTGAGTATTGTTGATCAATACCACAATCGACTGCTGATCTGTTGTCTGGATTTAGGCTGTATTACCCATGCCATGCGTAGCCAAACAGTCGCGCAATTAACTGAACGATTAGGCTCAACATTTGATGAAAATCAATTGGTGTTAACAGCAACGCATACCCATTCAGGGCCAGGCGGTTGTGCGCATGAAGCTTTATATAATCTGCCGACACCGGGTTTTGTACCTGAACATTTAAATGCCATTGTTAAAGCGATTGTACTGAGCATTGAACATGCGATTGCGGTAGAACAAGATACTGAAATTTTTACCAGCACAGAGCATTTTCCCGAACAGATACCTGTCGCATGGAATCGTTCAATCAAAGCGTATAATCGAAATCCCGAGGTGAGACTACATTCCGAAGCTGAAACGCATTTGGCTTTAAATCGAGAAATGCAACTGATTGGTTTTTATCGTGAACAGAAATTACAGTCCTTTATTTCTTTCTTTGGCGTACATGCCACCTGTTTGGGAAACACCTTAAAAGCGTATGATGGTGATAATAAAGGTTATGCAGCTGCATTTTCAGAGCAGGCTTTAGTTGAGCAAGGTATTCAAAATCCTGTGGCAATTTTTGCCCAATCCACCGCAGGAGATGTATCGCCGCATTTTCATGGTAAAGACCAGCTTAAGATTCGTCATCAGATTAAAGGTGAGCAGGAGTATCAATACGCACAACAAAATGGACGTTATCAAAGTGAATTGGCTTTGACGGCTTTACAGCAGGATATTTCTAAAAATCTGGAAAAAGTTGAAGGCAAGATAGATGCCGTTTTGTCCTATGTTGATCTGAGTAATATTGAAGTTCCTGCTGAATTTGCCTATGGACAGCATAATGCCAAAACCAGTCAGCCTTGTCACGGCACTGCATTTTTTGCAGGTACGCCTGTGGATGGTTTAGGTGCGCCCAAACCATTCATTATGGGGATGCAATTTTTAGCGGATCAACTGCGTAAACATAAACTTAAAAATTCAAATTCAGCAGATTTTATTGTTGATCAGCAGCTGTATGCTTCACAAGGACCAAAGCAGATTGTATTGGAAGCAGGTGCTAAAAAGATTTTAGGCCAGCCGATTGGCTTTCCGCCCAGTATTCTTGATCCATTGATTGCCGAGATGAATCGACAAGTCAAAGCAGGCGCGATTCAGGACAGTCCTTTAGTGCCGAGCGTTGTTCCCTTACAAATTGTGCGATTAGGGTCTTTGGCACTGATATGTTGTCCAGGCGAATTTACAACCATTGCAGGGCAACGTGTTGTCGCTACAGTGAAACAGACGCTTGCTGCACAGACTTCAATTGAAAAAGTTTGGTTCGCTTCATACTGCAATGATTATATGGGGTATGTCACCACTTATGAGGAATATCAGGAGCAGGCGTATAAGGGCGGACATACCTTATTTGGGCAATGGACTTTAGCTGCCTGTCAAAGCAAATTCAAAGATTTAGCAGAACAATTATTATTAGAAAAACATAAACGTCATTACGATGAAATGACATGTCCACAGCCCATTCCAAAACAAGAACTCGCAAAACGCACGAATCATGGCAACTTAAAAACTGCCGTCAGCCAAGGAGAGGCAGTATGAGTGATCTAAAACAAGGAATTTGGTCAAATTGGTCTGGTTTTCAAAAAGCCAAACCGCAGCAGATTCTTCACCCTGCTAATATTCAAGAACTACAGACCATCGTTCAAGCACATCAAAAAATACGGGTAGTGGGTGCAGGACATTCTTTTACGCCGTTGGTCTGTACCGATGCCACCTTATTGTCTCTGGATCATATTGCAGGGATTGCATCGACTGATGTTGATCGATGTCAAAGCAGTATCTATGCAGGCACACGTTTATATGATTTAGACCAACATTTAAAACAGCAGCAAATTGACCAAGCCCTGATGAATCAGGGGGATATTGATCAGCAAAGTCTAGCAGGAGCGGTGTCTACGGGGACACATGGTACAGGGGCAGATTTGCATTGTATTTCGGCCTATGTTGAAGCTTTCGAGCTACTGACAGCTTCAGGTGAAATCCTAAAATGCAGTCGTACTGAACATCCTGAAATTTTTGCGGCTGGACGAGTGTCTTTGGGGAGTTTGGGGATATTGACTCAAATCACCATGCAAAATCGTCCGTGTTATAAATTAAAAGAACATATTGAACTTTGTCCTGTAGAGGACATGATGCAGCATATTCAGCAATGGAAGTATCAGCATCGGCATATTGAATGTTTTGTATTCTCCTATGAAAAGCAGTTGATGCTGAAAACTCTGGATGAGACTGATGAAGAGATTTTGCCACGGAAGGAGAATTTCCCTTCTGATGATACCTTACTGACTTTATGTTCTGAGTTGACCAAAAACTTTCCTTCATTAAATCCTTATTTACAGAAGCTATTGGGAATCTTTGTTAAACCGACGACCTATGTGGATTGGTCGAGCACAATTTTCCCAACGCCTCGTAATACCAAGTTCAATGAAATGGAATATCAAATTCCTGTTGATCGTGGAATTGAATGTTTGGATGAAGTATTGCATGCGTTAAGGGCCAATAAGGTTGCGACTTTTTTTCCACTCGAATTTCGCTTTGTGAAGGGAGATAATATCTGGCTCAGTCCTTTTTATCAGCAAGATTCGATTTCGATCTCGGTGCATCAATACTATAAACAAGATCCGCGTTTGATTTTTGATGTGGTTGAACCGATCTTGCAGAAATATCAGGGGCGTCCGCATTGGGGTAAAATGCATACCATGAACAAGACACAGCTTCGTGCTCTATATCCAAAGTGGGATGATTTTATGGCTTTGCGTCAGCAGCTTGATCCAGAAGCCAAGTTTTTAAACCCCTATCTGGAAAAGTTGTTTTTAGGTTAGTTTTAACTTGGGTTTGATTTAAATGTTTATTTAATTTATTGAAAAATAATTAACTTAACGGAGTCTTGCCGAGTTTTTATCCATTTTAGGATAAGCCTGCGGCTAGCCTTACTTTGGTTTTGCCCTGAGAAGCGTACCAAATTGTATGTAAATTTTCTTGGATTGAAAAAGGTATTGCCATGTTGGATCATTATTTTAAGCAACTCAATCTCGACCTGAAAAAACAGGGGATTGCCACACCGCAACTGATCATCGATGAGGTGGCCTTAAAACAAAATATCCAGTATGTTCAAATTCGTCTTGCTCATGCCAAACACTTAAAAGCACGCTTGGTGGTAAAGTCTTTAGCCAGTCTAGATTTGCTCAAGGTGTTATCTGAACAGATCAATACACAACGCTTTATGGTGTTCCATCAACCGCATATTATTTCAATGTTAGAAAATTTTGCCGAAGCCGATATCCTGTTAGGCAAACCGATGCCTGCCCAAGCGGTTCGTCAATTTTTTGAACAGCATGCAGAATGGTCAAATGCCAATATTCAGTGGCTGATTGATACCAAACAACGCTTACAGCAATATCTTGAGATTGCCCAGCTCTATGCTCTATGTTTGCAGGTGAATATTGAGATTGATGTTGGTTTACATCGTGGTGGGGTGCAATCTACAGCGCAACTGACTGAAATATTAAAGCTGATTCAACAATATCCGCAGTATTTAAAGCTCTCTGGTTTGATGGGCTATGATGCGCATGTCAGTAAAATTCCTGCCATCATTAAAAAACCTGAACTGGCTTATCAAAGTTCGCAACAGACCTATGCCACTTACCAAAAGTTAATCCAAAATCATTTTCTGATGCTCTGGAATGATGAGCTTTGTTTTAATGGCGGCGGCAGTCCGACCTTTAGCTTTCATACCACTCAAAGTGTCTGCAATGATTTGTCTTTTGGTTCAATGTTGCTCAAACCGAGTGATTTTGACAGTGATTTTTTAAGAGCATTACAACCTGCTTTATGGATCGCAGCACCTGTGTTAAAAGTTCTGCCATTTACCCAGCTTCCTTCGATGTCTTTACTGGATAAATTGCCACATAAATGCAAAGCACTGTTTATTTATGGCGGCTATTGGCTGGCTGATTATGTCTATCCTGCTCAATCGCATACGCATGCGTTGTATGGGCGAAGCAGTAATCAGGAACTGGTCAATGTGCCGAAGGATTGTGATATTCAGGTCGATGATTTTGTGTTTTTAAGACCAACGCAGAGTGAAGCGATTATTCCTCAGTTTTCCGAGTTAAAGTTGTATCGCAACCATGCTTTTGAGTCATGGCAAACTTTTAGTGAGTGATTGAGCATTACTCATCAACATTCAACCTAAAAGCCTGCCGTGTATTTTGAGTTTTAAAATAAATCGCTCAAATGACAGCTTTTGGCTTCAGTCAGATTTTCAATCGAATCTACCAGTAAAATATTGGTGTCATTTTCACTTTTATAAGCGGCAATGACTTCTGCATAAATCGGTTGTTTAAGTTTTTTGGCTTTTGACAGGAAATTGGAGATGACTTTTTCATTTGTCCAATCAGCATCTTTGAGAACATATTCATTTGCTGCAATATCACATCGCGTCAAAATGGCTTTTTTATCTTTTATGCTTAGGGTGCCAATAAAAATATCCATACTTTCTTTGGGATCAGTCGAATTGGCCAAAGCTGCTACAGGCAAGAATAGGCTCAATATAAACAAAAAGCTAAGCGATGTTTTTTTCATTGGTCTTTCCTAGAGATCAAATGGGCTATAAGAATAAGGCTGCTGAGATTCTAATCTAATCCGTGTATTTGATACTAGGAGATAGCCAGGTAGGAACAAGATTTAAAGCACTGTTCCTACTCGGATGAATTTACTGTCTAAAAGCGATAACCAATTTTCAAACCATAACCGATCGCACTGTTATCTTTAAAGTCGGCCTGTTCAGCAATCGGTTTAATCCCTGGTACGGGAATGTAATAGGTACCATCTTCGGCAACGACATCACCGAGCCAGAAGTACTTAATTCCACCTGCAATAAAGTAGTTGGGTGCTGGATTAAACTGAACGCCTACACCCAAGCCCCATGAACCTTGCGTTGGATTCAAAGTGGATGCTGGATCACCTGTCCCAGAGTCCCAACTCACTTCCGTAGATGCACTCCATTTTTCGCTAAACTGATGTCCAATACCGACATTCGCCATCCACTGATCTTTTTGATAGCTGTCCAAATCAAAACCACCTGTGTATGTACCTTCACTGATTAGGCCTGTCAGATATTCTGTTACTGCGCCAAACTGGGTTGGGCGAATATGGAAATCTTTCCAGTTGACCCAGCGGACATTGGCATAGGCGAGCGTGTCTTTATAAACACCTGTTTGAAAATCAAGACTCACCGATTGTGGCGTACTGATTTTGGTTTTACTTGGTGTTGTCACTTCTAAAGGCTGACCAAACATGGTTTCGGTAACTTGCATGTCGTGGTCGATCTTGGAGCGATAGGTGACTGCCGCTTTTAAAGCAATATCAGGTATTTGATAACTCAGACCCGCCAGCCAGCCGACAGCATGATCCTGTTTAAACTTGGCATCATAACCATTAAAGGCTTCGCTATAAGAATTACCTCGTAGTGCCACATCGCCTTTGACGGATTGATAAACAGCACCACCATACAGTTGAAAATTGCTAAACGGGCTGACCCCAAAAATCATACTGATACTTTCGGTATCGACATTGACTGAGGTGCCTTGCTGGGTAAATTCATTATCCGAAAAGGTATTATTGGACTGCATCGGATAAGTAATGTCCGCGCCAAAAGGCTGGTCATAGAGCAAGCCGAAGCTGATTCGGTCGGTGAGTTGTAGCTTGAGCGCGGCGGCATAATATTGAAAGCTATTGCCCATATTGCCTGAGTTCAGATTTTGCGGATCATTAACCAGCTCTGGGCGATTACGGATTTTCCCTGAAATATCCGGATCTACCGCGGTCGCACTCACTTCAACATAATTGCCATTTTCCAGAAAAGCTAAAATGGATTGGCCTGACTGATCCAGTGCAGCAGCATGATTCACTGTGCTGGCAAAAAGGGCACACAGGCCGATTAAAATTGGATTGCGTTTCATATTGATCATCCTTGGAAAACCGTGTCTTATTTTTAGCGCTGATTTTTTTATTAACGGTCATTTTTTCTATTCGCAGTAAATTGATTTCACTCAATATTTAAAATAGAAAATCAATGTCCATGCCAGTAGTGAAGCATCTTTTCAAGGCATGGAATAGGGTTGTAAATGTTCGGGATGGGGGGATTAACGGTCAAAAGGTTTTGATCCAGACAAGAAAAAAACCTTGTGATAAGGCACAAGGTTTTTGGGAAATTTACAGCTTATTGTTTGATGATCAGCACTGGAATATGCGATTCAGTCAAAACGGCACGTGCCACGCTCCCTAGCAATAGGCGTTTCACGCCAGTACGTCCATGTGAACCCATCACAATTAAATCTGCACCGACTTCATCGGCAACGAAAAGAATGCCTTCACTGGCTGAACCATGATGAATTTTGGTGTTAACCTCAATACCATCACGGACAAAGGATTGGGAAATATCCTGTAGTTGGGTTTTGGCATGCGCTTCGGCTTGCATAAAATAATCGGTAACCGCAGGTGCAAATTGATAAAAATCAACACCAACAAAAGGATCAACCACAACCACACTAAGGATGGTCACCTTTGCTCCTGATAATTTTGCTAAAGAAAGTGCATGTTCAACTGCCGCATAGGAAATTGGAGAATCATCAACAGGTATTAATATATTTTGATATGACATCTTATATTACTCCTTTATGGTTATAAAAAATGAAAGCATAAGATGTTGATAACATATTGAGTCTAGGTGAGCAAATCAGCATCGTTTGAAAAGTGATGATAAAACTGAAAATAATCTAGAAAAACAGGGGATTCCCCCGCAAAATAGAGCGATAAAAAAATCACTGTATTTTTGTAATTCAGCTTAAGATGAACTTGAGATTCAACGAGAAAATTTGAGCGTTATTTAAATAAATAAGGAAGTATTGTGTTACTCAATCTAGATGCCTTTAAGCAACAAAAATTTGACCAGATGGCAGCCAAAATCATGGCTGATCCAGACATGTATCTGGATTTTGATTCGGTTTCAGATTTTTATAAAGCGACATGGTTAGATGAGTTTCCGCAAGGCACGATATGGTCAGCCACTGGACTGGATGATGGTGCTGAACAATTTTATGCGGTGATTGAATATGGAGATCACTATCTGTATATCAGCCGAACAGAACGCGTTACGGTCAAATTAGGCATGCGTCATCATTACAATAAAAATAACTAATCCGAGCAGTCATCCATTTTTGCCTGATCAGATTTTGAGATGTAAATGAGAATGCTATACTTTTGCGCAATGATGAAATCCTAATAAAACGAAATGGAAATTTAAAAATGGCACATCAATTTACGGTTAATGAAACAATTCATGGTGTTTCAATTGAGGACTTTTCACGACTGGTGGCGGATACTTCATTGCATGAAGCAGTGTGCAAACGTATTCCTGGGGAAAATCTGGAAATTATTGAATCTGCGGTCAATGGTGATATTTATACCTTACGCCGTGAATACAATCTGGATGTGAATATTCCAGAGGTGGCAAAAAAATTATTAAAGAATGCATTCCGCTTAAAACGTTCTGACATCACACATTTGAAAAACTTAACCTCTACGGTTGAGTTGGGGGCGAACTTGCCTTTGGAAGCGAAAGGTGAGCGTAGCGTGACAGGCGACAGCGAAAAAGTGAATATCTCTTTAACGTGGACGGTTAAAGTAAAAGTACCGTTGATTGGCGGGATGTTAGAGAAGCATGCTGAAGGTGAAATTCGTAAATTCAGCAATCTTGAAATCGAAATTGTTGCAGATGAATTAAAGAAACACCTCTAATTTTCAATGCATAGAAAACTCTCCATTTGGGGAGTTTTTTGTTTTAGAAACGTAAGAAATAGGGAAGGATTGAAAGAATTATTCCAATAATACTGATCATCGCCGTGCTATCGATAAAATAGGTAAACAGCATCAAGACCAAGCCACAGACCAACGGCACCGTCATTTTCTGTTTTTTTCCATAGAGGAAATAGCCTAAGCCGATCGAACTAAAAATGACACCTAAAAATAGTTGGGTTGCATTCATTATGGTTTGCCATCGTTATTTTTTTCGCAAATATATTATGACAATATTCTTAAATGAAAATTATGGTAACTCGATAAAATATCCAATACGATATTCTTCACTATTTGGTCAAAACAATTATAAGGGCGTGGGATGAGTGTAATTCTACCTGTAGCACAACGTGGTGAAGAGATTTTAAAAATTAAAGCGGCGGCGGTCGCGAACGGGGAATTTAATAGTGAATGGTTATTGCAACTGGCGTCTGCCATGCATGCGACCATGCTTGAGCGCAATGGTGTCGGGATTGCAGCGCCACAAGTCTATATTTCAAAGCGCTTAATTATTGTGGCATCTCGACCGAATCCACGCTATCCCGATGCACCTGAAATGGATGCTGTGGTGATGGTTAATCCTGAGATTTTAGAATTTTCTCAAACGACCTGTTTGGGTGAAGAAGGCTGTCTCAGTGTACCAAATGAACGTGGACAGGTTGAAAGGGCGCAAGCAATTAAAGTCCGTTATTACACCTTACAGGGTGAAGTCATTGAAACCACTTTTGAAGGCTTTCCTGCACGCATTGTTCAGCATGAAGTCGATCATCTGGATGGGATTCTATTTGTTGAACGATTGAATTAATTTCTCTAACCAATGGCAAATTGGTTTTAGTTCCAGTCCTGTATCGTGATCTTAAATCACTACAAAAGCTATAATTTTTATATGATCGGTACTCTGTACTATAGATTTATCTGAATAAAATTTGAAACACTTAAAGGCTAGATGACCATGAAAACTCCTCTTCCTGATTATTTGGCACATGTGATCGATGCCTGTGATACTGATAACAGAGGAAATCTCGCCGATTATATTCCTGAGTTAGCCAATGCCAATCCCACCCGATTAGCGCTGGCATTATCTACTGTTGATGGTGAAATCTATTCTGTTGGCGATGATGAAATTGAATTCACCATTCAGTCGATGTCTAAACCCTTCACGTATGCCTATGTGCTTCAACAGCTTGGAATAGATGCTGTATTAGAAAAAGTCGGCGTTGAGCCTTCGGGTGAGGCCTTTAATGAAATTTCATTGGGGAAAGATCGCCGTCCTAAAAATCCGATGATTAATTCGGGGGCCATCACCACACATTCTTTGATCCCACCAAAAGAAGATGTATCTGGCGCAGAAATTTTACGTCAGTTTATGAGCGAGCTGGCTGGTCGTGAACTGCAATTTGATGATGCGGTATATGAATCTGAGGTGAAAACCGCTTACCGTAATCTCTCGATTGGTTATATGTTGCGAACCGTAGGGATTTTAGAGTCCGATCCTGTTGATATTGTGAATGGCTATATTCGTCAATGCGCAATCTTGGTAACGGTCAAAGATCTGGTACGGATGGGCAGTGTTTTTGCCAATGGCGGGGTCGATCCTAAAACTGGAAAGCGTTTATTGAATCGTGCTGTGGTACGTCAAGTCCTGAGCGTGATGATGAGCTGTGGTATGTACGATGCAGCGGGGGATTGGCTCACAACGGTTGGCATTCCTGCCAAAAGTGGTGTTGCTGGTGGAATCTTGGGCGTGTTACCCGGTCAGGTCAGCATTGCGGCTTTTTCTCCTCGACTCGATGAACATGGCAATAGTGTACGTGGCATCGATATCATGGAACGACTCTCTCGTGATATGGGCTTGCATTTGATGGAAGGCACACCTTCCGCACAAACGATTGTGCAGAGTCATTATCGAACTGGTAAAGATGCTTCATTGAGTGTGTATGTACTTCGTGGTGTTTTGAAATTTACTGAAGCCGAAATGTTGTTACGGACGTTGCAATGTGAGCCAGACGATAACAGTAGTATCGTGATTGATTTATCCCAGATTTCCCTGATTCATGATGTCGGAAAAAGGATGTTTTTGGAGGGGATTGATCGCTTGATTGATGATGGTCACACCTTATTATTGGTTGATCCTGAGCAGCGTTTGGATAACGCACGAACGCATAAAGATCGCGTGTTGCATGTTTATCAGAATCTTGAGGATTTGATTGAGAAGCATAAAGAGTTGTAAGTGCAAAGAGACTATATTGAAATGATGTAGGTTCTAAATTAGTGCGATGTTTTTCTGATGTGAGGTTGAAACATCGTATTAAATAATATCGTTGGATGAATTGTCGTTTGTGGGGCGTATTTACTTCGAATTTTATTTATACTGAGCCGATTAGTTTTTGAAGAATATCTAGAATGAAAAATAAAATATTGGGTTTAGCATTGATGTGTCTGGTTTCACAGCCACTGTTTGCAGCTCCATTTGCTCAACCTATTATTCAGGGTAAAACGTACAATAATTGGGAGGTACCTATACGTTCGTTGGGTAAACCGAAAAGTATTGTTAAAGGAAAACCAGATGAATGTAACGGTGGCTATTTCCCAGATGAATATGATTATGGCAGCTTTAAACTTTTAGACACAGGTGTCATTAAAGAGGTTTATTTTAGTCAGAACAATGCGCTAGTGTTTCATGGGCAAAAGATTCGTAGTGGGATAGATCAAAAGAGTTTTATGCAACAATTCAAAAAATATGAATTGTGGATGGACGCTGAAAATAAGAATGCTGTTTATAGTGGGCTGGCTGAAAGTGGAAATGATTCAATAGAATTCGTCTTTAAAAATGGAAAACTTCTAAAATATAAATTGTTTTTTGATGATTGCTAATTTTTGAGGGTAGTTAGTATAAAAAACTAAGGGCTAAAATATAAATATTTTAGCCAATTTAAAAATTAGAAGCGTGGAGAGTAAACTAGATGGCGCTGATTTTTTTTAAAATAAATTGATAAATGTTCCCCCAAAAGATCATAAAAAGTCCTCCGCAACTCAACAATAAGAAGACAGCTATAGCTATATAGGAGACTTTGCTTTTAGCTTCATATAATTCCATGAGCTGGTGTTCTGCCAAAGTATGTTGAAATTGATTTTTGGTTACGGAGTCAACCCAAGTCATCTGTTTGATCATAAATTTGTCGTTTATTTTTATAATATCTATTGTTTTTATGATTGATGAATTTTTTTGCTCATGTTTACAGATAGTTTCCAAATAATTAGAACAGTCAAAAAGATAAATTCTTTTTTGATTTTTAGTGATAAATATCGTATCCAACTTATTAAATTTTTTAATACTGAATTCATAATTCATGCGTTTATCTGTTTCCAGATGCTGATACGGCGTTACTTTAATTATCTTCTTTGGTGTGAGAAGTTTATGAATTGTTAAAGTCAATATAAGAAGAAGAGGGACGAGGGCGCTGAAAGCGATGAGTATTGCTAAGTTCTTTTTCTGTTTTTGATTTAATTTGAAGCTTATAGTCATTTAAAATGGAATGAAGATCAATTCTATGAACATTTAATTTTACTACAATCTCTTAAAATTTTAAAAACTAAGTTTTGATATAAAAAATTCCAAAAGTAGTTTTATTAATGAGCTATAGATCTATTGATGACATAATCATTTTAATTTTTAATCAAAAAAATCCCCTCAATCGAGGGGACTTTTTCTTATAGCTTACACAATCGAATCATCTAAATTCGGCGCTAACCAACGCTTCGCTTCATCCAGTGTCCAGCCTTTACGTTTCGCATAATCCTCAAGCTGATCTTGAGAAATTTTGCCCACATTAAAGTATTCACTTTCAGGGTGCGAATAATAAAAACCACTCACAGAAGAAGGCGGCATCATCGCAAAGTGTTCAGTCAATTTAGTACCAATCTTCGCTTCCGAACCTAACCAATCAAATAACACCGCTTTTTCAGAATGCTCTGGGCAAGCAGGGTAACCTGGTGCAGGGCGAATACCGACATACTTCTCTTTGATCAGCGCTTCATTATCGAGTGTCTCATCGGCTTTATAGCCCCAGAATTCTTTACGGATACGCTCATGCAAATGCTCAGCAAAAGCTTCTGCAAAACGATCGGCCAAAGACTGAACCAGAATCGCTGAGTAATCATCACCTTTGGCTTTATATTCATTTGCCAATTCTTCAGCACCAAAGATCGACACAGTGAAACCACCAAGATAATCGGTATTGTCTTTAGAAGTGCTAATAAAGTCCGCTAAAGATAAATTCGGTTTGCCTGTGACTTTGTCTGACTGCTGACGAATATGCTCAAAAGTATGCGTAACCTTTTGACCCGCTTCATCAAACACGCTGACTGTATCCGCACCTGTACGTTGTGCAGGATATAAACCAAATACAGCACGTGCATCGAAACGGTTATTCTCGATAATGTCTTTTAGCATCGCTTGCGCTTGGTTATACAAATCAGTGGCTGCTTCACCCACAACTTCATCTGTCAGGATTTTCGGGAATTTACCTGCCAAGCTCCAAGAAATAAAGAATGGTGTCCAGTCAAAGTACTCAACCAATGTCGCCAATGGATAATTGGTAATGACTTGCGTGCCTAAAGTATTTGGAATTGGTGGGACATAGTTGTCATCTACCTTGAAACCATTTTCAATTGATTCGGCATAGCTGAGTTTGGCTGCTTTCGGTTGCTTGTTGGCTAAGCGCTCACGAATCTTGGCATATTCAGCACGATGTTCTGCAATAAAGTTGCCACGCATTTCTTTAGAGAGCAGGGTGGTTGCAACACCCACTGCACGTGAAGCATCAGCCACATAGATCACCGCATCATTTTGATACTGAGGATCAATCTTCACCGCAGTATGTGCTTTCGATGTGGTTGCGCCACCAATCAACAGTGGAATGTCAAAGCCTTTACGTTGCATTTCTTTGGCAACAAACACCATTTCATCTAAAGATGGGGTGATCAAACCAGACAAACCGATGATGTCACATTTCTCATCAATCGCGGTTTGCAAGATTTTTTCCGCAGGTACCATCACGCCAAGGTCAACGATGTCATAACCATTACAACCCAAGACCACACCCACGATATTTTTACCAATATCATGTACGTCACCCTTAACAGTTGCCATCAACACTTTACCTTTAGATTGGCTACCTGTTTTTTCAGCTTCAATGTATGGATTCAGCCAAGCGACAGCTTGCTTCATCACACGCGCAGATTTCACCACTTGCGGCAGGAACATTTTACCTGAGCCGAACAGGTCACCGACCACGTTCATGCCATCCATCAATGCACCTTCAATTACATCAAGTGGACGCTTGGCCTTTAAACGGGCTTCTTCGGTATCTTCATCAATATACGTGGTGATACCTTTGACTAAGGCATATTCAAGACGTTTTTCAACAGATTCATTACGCCATTCAAGGTTCTCAGCTTCGCGTTGTGCGCCACTATGACCACGGTATTTTTCAGCTACTTCAAGCAGTTTCTCTGTAGCATTTTGACCAGATTCACCTTGGTTCTGGTTCAGAACAACATCTTCAACCGCTTCTTTCAGTTCTTTTGGAATATCATCATAAATCGCCATTTGACCAGCGTTCACGATCCCCATAGTCATGCCTTGCTTGATGGCATGGTACAAGAATACCGAGTGAATCGCTTCACGGACAGGCTCATTACCACGGAAGGAGAATGAAACGTTTGATACACCGCCCGAAATCATGGCATGTGGCAAGTTCTGTTTGATCCAGCCCGTAGCCTCAATAAAGTCGACGCCATAGTTGTTGTGTTCTTCAATCCCTGTTGCGACAGCAAACACGTTCGGGTCAAAAATAATATCTTCAGCAGGGAAGCCGACATCATTCACTAAAACATCATAAGAACGTTTACAGATTTCACGCTTACGTGCAGCGGTGTCTGCCTGACCTGCTTCATCAAAAGCCATGACAATAATCGCAGCACCATACTGGCGGCACAGGCGTGCTTTTTCGACAAACTCGTCATAGCCTTCTTTTAAGGAAATTGAGTTGACGACAGGTTTACCTTGGACACACTTTAAGCCAGCTTCAATGATTTCCCATTTTGATGAGTCAATCATGATCGGCACGCGAGAAATATCTGGTTCAGATGCGACAAGGTTTAAGAAATGCACCATCGCATTTTGCGAATCGAGCATTCCTTCATCCATGTTAATGTCGATAATTTGCGCACCCGCTTCAACTTGTTGCTGAGCTACTTCCAAAGCTTCTGCAAAGTTTTCTTCACGAATGAGACGCAGGAACTTTTTTGAACCCGTCACGTTGGTACGTTCACCAACATTCACGAATAAGGAATTTTCATCAATATTAAAGGGTTCTAAACCGCTTAAGCGGCAAGCAGGAATAGTTTCAGGCACTTGGCGTGGCTGAATGTCTTTGACTGCATTATAAATCGCACGGATGTGGTCTGGTGTGGTACCACAGCAACCACCAGTAATATTGATTAAACCGCTTTCAGCAAATTCTTTAATGAATGCTGCGGTTTGTTCTGGAGTTTCATCATATTCACCGAAGGCGTTCGGCAAGCCCGCGTTCGGATGGGCTGAAATAAAGGTATCTGCAACATCAGCAATGGTTTTGATGTGTGGACGCATGGCATCTGCACCAAGGGCACAGTTAAAACCAATCGACAGTAAATCACCGTGACGAACCGAGTTCCAGAACGCTTCTGCGGTTTGACCCGTTAAAGTACGGCCTGATGCATCGGTGATGGTGCCCGAAATCATCAATGGCAGTTCATGACCGATTTGCTTGAAGACTTCTTTCACTGCAAAAATCGCGGCTTTACAGTTCAAAGTATCGAATACCGTTTCGATCAAGAGAATGTCTGCGCCACCTTCGATCAGGGCATGCGCTGCCTCAATATAATTTTCTTTTAATTCATCAAAGGTAATGTTACGGAATGCTGGATCGTTGACATTTGGCGAAATTGAACAGGTACGCGATGTTGGGCCAAGAACACCTGCAACAAAACGAGGTTTATCTGGGGTTGAGTACTTGTCACATGCGGCGCGAGCTAAACGGGCTGCTTCACGGTTGATCTCTGGTACGAGGTCTTCCATGTGATAGTCTGACATCGAAACGCGTGTACCGTTAAAGCTATTGGTTTCGATAATGTCTGCGCCCGCATCGAGATAGGCTTCATGAATGCCTTGAATGATTTGCGGCTGTGTTAATACCAATAGGTCATTATTGCCTTTCAGGTCTGATGCCCAATCTGCAAAACGTTCACCACGATAATCTTCTTCTTCTAATTTATGGCGTTGAATCATCGTTCCCATCGCACCATCAATAATCAGGATACGTTGGGCAAGAAGTGATTGTAGGGTGGCAAGCGTGGACATGAAGGAACCCCAGTAGCTGATGAAGATAAAAAGCAGGGGCATTGTAACAGAAGAGATGCTAATGCGCTTATTTTCAGCAAGCTAGAGTATGATTTATGGGGTCACATGAAAAATGTCATAAAAGCTTCATTAAGTTGTCATAATTGAACGGAATAATGCTTAAAAAGCCAACAACTTATTCGAAATATGACAAAAATATGTCATCTTTCGTAGCATTTGTTGCAAAATCAGACAAACAGTTTTGTTGTACTTTTAAAGTTTGTAATGCATTGTTTTTTCTTAATTAAAATTAAAAATGTGGTGAAATTATCGTAAAAAAACACAAAAAAACAGGGTAAAAATATGAAATTTTGGCTTTATGTGACAGTCCTTTGTCATATAATTGTCATAATTTAATTAAACAATACAGAGGATTTTATTATCCTCTCACCGTCTACATGAATTCTAATCTTCCTCCTGTTTCGGATTCACCGCTTGCCAGTTCTCAGGCAAAATCGACGAATGTACATGTACCAACACCGAAATTTTTTATGCCGGTGTTTTTGACAATTATTGTTGCAACACTTATCTATATCGGTTTTCAGTTAAGTGCTGATCTGGCACATGTACCGCCGTTAAGTTTATATTCAGTTATTCTTTTATCGACGGCACTTTTCATCGCTTTAGGCTTTGAATTTGTAAATGGTTTTCACGATACGGCAAATGCTGTAGCGACGGTTATTTATACCAATGCATTACCTGCGCCAGCAGCAGTCATGTGGGCTGGCTTCTGTAACTTCCTTGGGGTTATGGTTGCGAGCGGTGCGGTTGCATACGGTATTATTGCATTACTTCCTGTAGAAATGATCATGAATGTCGGCAGCGGCGCTGGCTTCGCGATGGTTTTTGCATTGTTAATCGCGGCGATTCTCTGGAATCTAGGCACGTGGTTCTTGGGAATTCCTGCATCAAGTTCACACACTTTAATCGGTTCGATTTTAGGTGTGGGCATCATGAATCATATCTTGAATGCGTCTGCTGGTGCGACCAGTAGTGGCATCGATATTGATCAAGTAATTAAGGTTGGTAAGGCTTTACTTTTCTCGCCATTGATTGGTTTTGCGTTTGCAGCCGTTCTATTCTTGTTGGTGAAGAAAGTCTTTAAACGTCAAATGGAGCTGTTTCAGCCACCAGAAGGCAATAAGCCACCACCACCGCTAATTCGTGCGATCCTGATTTTTACTTGTACAGGTGTAAGTTTTGCGCATGGTTCAAACGATGGTCAAAAAGGCATGGGCTTAATCATGTTGATCTTAATCGGTTTGGTTCCATTGGCTTACTCATTGAACAAAAATCTGGATGCACAACATTTACAGTCTTTTGAGCAACTTTCTGCCCAAACTGCTGTGGTTTTGAATGTTAATCAAAACGAACTGACAGATGAAAAAGCACGTGATGTATTAACCAAATATATCCAGACCAAAGAACAAACCGCTGAAGTTGTTCCTGCACTTGCAAGCATGACATCACATATTGGTACACGTGTTGCGGGCTATGGTGATCTTAAATTGATTCCAGAAGCGGCAGTCAGTGAAATCCGTAATGACATGTATTTGAGTACGACAACATTCAAACGTTTAGACAAAGCTGAAGCTTTACCAGCAATGGATCAAGATCAGGCGAAAGTTCTAAAAGAATATCGTAATAGCCTAGATTCATTCCTTCAGTACATTCCGAACTGGGTTAAAGTTGCAGTAGCGCTTGCACTTGGTCTAGGGACTATGGTGGGCTGGAAACGTATTGTTGTGACTGTCGGTGAACGTATTGGTAAGAACCATATGACTTACGGTCAGGGCATGTCTGCCGAGTTAGTGGCAATGAGTACGATTGCTGCGGCTGATGGTCTTGGTATGCCAGTGTCTACCACTCATGTTTTAAACAGTGCGGTAGCGGGTACCATGGTTGCGAATAAATCAGGTCTGAACTTTGCAACAGTGAAAACCATTCTTTCTGCATGGGTCTTCACTTTACCAGCAACGATTGCATTGTCTGGTGGTTTATACTGGTTATTCTTGCAGTTTGTCTAATGATACTGAATCATTAGATTAGAATGAAATTTAAGGCTTTGCTTCGGCAAGGCCTTTTTTTATGGGTATTGATTGATGGTGTGGGTAGGGGCTATAGATTTGAGTGGGTTTTAAAGCTCACTGAGAGATTAATCTTAAGGCGTATTGTTGAGGTAGCATCAACTGTTTTAACAGGCGTAGATGCGATTTTAGGTGGATAATTGGCACACTAAAAATATCACTACGATAGAGAGGGTTTAGGCGTGATTTAAAATGCTTCTAATAAAAGGGCTTTATTCCCCAAATGAGGAATATTTTTTAAAGATCTTATCCGTTAGTATCAATAGACAGATCGTGCTAGGTTGTGCTGTTTGTTATTCATAAGAACTCTATTTTTGTTGTTTTACACTCCGCCATTCTCTATAGAGGATGGCTTTTTTTAGCCTTGGTAAAAAATAAGGCTTATAAAAAAGAGCTATCGAAATAGCTCTTTTTTCATTTTATAAGACGATTAAGCTTGTTGAATACCTGCAACAACCCAATCTTGTTGTGAACCAGCAGGTTTTACAAAATGCCAGATTTCAGCAAAAGGTTGTGGCAAGCTGTTTAGATCTTCACTTACTGTACCCGTAAAGCGTACGCTCACGACATATTGACCATTTTCAGTTGTGCTTTCGACAACCATCGCATTGAGATTGCTAAATTCAGCAACGTCTTGATCTTGGTTTGCCATGATGTCGCTATGCATTGAACTATAAAGCTCAGGCGTTAAATAACGACGGATTTCTTCGACATTGCTTGCGCTGTTTACCGACTGAATATGGTTAAAACGTTGACGTGCAATACGTAAGAATGCAGCAGGCTCAGTACCATCTGGTAATTGATTGCCACTGCTCATAGACGCGCCACCAAATGGTGCTTGAGGAGCCGCAGTACCACCCGCTACAGATTGACCAAAAATATTGGTGTTATCTGCTGCTTGACGTGGTGCTGCTTGAGGTGGAACCTGACGGCCAAAGTTGTTTTGACCGCCATTGTTTGGAGCGTAAGGGTTATTGGTTGCTAATTTTTTTTTTGCGCCCAATCTGCGGAACACAAAGAAGGCGATTGCAGCAGCGAGAAGCACCCAGATCCAGCCAGGAATGCCACCTTTTTCTTCCTGTTGCTGTTGAGCTTGCTGAGCAGCTTCTTGCTCAGTCGCTGTTGGGTTATGTTGTTTGTCATCCGCCAATGCATTGGCAGCTACAGCACCGACTGCTGCACCTGCAACACCCGCAGCAACCATAGAGCCCACACCTGGACCTGATCTTTGAGGCGCAGTTTGTTGTTGAGGCGCTGGAGCTGCTTGACGTGGCGGCTGATAAGATTGGCTAGATGAACTAGATCTGCTCATACCATGGCTTTTACCGCCACCCGCACGTTTTGCTTCTGCAAGCGGTGCAGCGACCAAAGTTGCCATCAAAAGAGCTGCCATCAAGCCACGCTGGTGTACTTGCATCGAAAATTCCTATTTAAATTCAATTTGTAAATGTATTTATGAAGGTATTTACATAGAATTTCAACTAGAAAAGTATGTTTTTTTATGTCAGACGCTGATCATAGTTCATCACTGAGTTGCATTGCTTCGGTTAAGGCCTCATGCAAACGTGCAACAGCAATGATTTGTACCCCATCAATCGATTTTTGTGGCGCATTACCTCTTGGTAAAATCACATACTTAAAGCCATGTTTTGCAGCTTCTTTTAAGCGTTCCTGACCATTGGGTACAGGACGAATTTCACCTGATAAACCCACCTCACCAAAAACCGCTAATTGTTGTGGCAGGGCTTTGCCTCGCAAGCTTGAAGCACAGGCAAGTAAAACAGCCAAGTCAGAACCCGTCTCGGTAATTTTCAAACCACCCACCACATTGACGTAAACATCTTGCCCAGAAGTTTGTACACCACCGTGGCGGTGCATCACGGCAAGTAGCATATTTAAGCGGTTCTGTTCGAGACCCAGTGCAACTCGACGCGGCTGCCCATGTGCATCATCGACTAAAGCCTGAACTTCAACCAGAAGTGGGCGAGTACCTTCACGGCTAATCATCACGATTGAACCCGGAATGGCTTCATCATAACGACTCAGGAAAATTGCGGATGGATTGGCTACTTCACGTAAGCCTTTATCAGTCATGCCGAATACGCCCAGTTCATTGACTGCACCAAAGCGGTTCTTGACTGCACGAATCATACGGTAACGCGAGTCAGATTGGCCTTCAAAATAAAGCACACAATCGACCATATGTTCTAAAACACGTGGCCCAGCAAGCGCACCTTCTTTGGTTACATGACCAACAAGAAATAAGGCAGTGCCGCTATTTTTCGCAAAACGTGTCAATAAAGCTGCGGATTCTCGAATTTGCGACACGCCGCCTGGGGCCGACTGTAAGGTTTCGGTATACAGCGTCTGAATCGAATCCAGAATTGCAACAGCAGGACGTTCTTGTGCCAGTACTTCACAAATCCGTTCGACACAGGTTTCAGCCATGACTTTGAGCGAATCAGTGGGTAAATCAAGACGCTGTGCACGTAAGGCCACTTGAGACAGTGATTCCTCGCCCGTGACATAGAGGGCAGAACTTTTTTTACTGGCCATATGCGTTGCGGTCTGCAACAGGATGGTTGACTTACCAATACCCGGGTCACCACCAATCAATACGACTGAGCCTGTGACCAAGCCGCCACCCAATACCCGATCAAACTCACTAATACCAGTTTGTAGGCGAGTTTCGTGTGTAACCGAGATCTGGTTGAGGGTGGTGAGGTTTGCTACTTGTCCCGCATAACCGCCGCCCATTTTAGGTTGACTACGATGGGTAACGACAGGTTCGACACGAACTTCTAACAGACTGTTCCATTCTCCACATTCAGAACATTGACCTGCCCATTTGGGGTGATCCGCACCACACTGTTCGCAGCGATAAACCGTTTTAATTTTTGCCATAAGATAAAATTGAAAAAATTCTTTAGATTGGTTAAAAAGAGTTAGGACGAAAATTTAATCAAGATGCTGAGTACTCTATTCATGGATAAAAAAGGAGACAGCACAGTTTCGTCACTCATGGGTAAAAGGGAACTGCTCAGGAAAATAACATGATATACAACTTTTACAAGCTATAGACGATGTGTTTTTAGCAACTTGTTTTTTTGTTCAATTCACTTTTTCCCTTGAAGCGTTTAGGCATATCGATTGCCTTTGTCTTGTGAAAGGCATGGCATAGATATTGCTCATATTTAAATAAATGAAAATTTAGCAGTCGCTACTTTTTAAATAAATCATAAAGGTTGATATTTATGAGTGCAGCAGAAATTGTGGATTGGGCAAATAGTATTATCTGGAGTAAAGCCCTAATCTATTTGTGTTTAGGTGCAGGTTTATTTTTTTCTATTTTGACTCGATTTGTACAGGTGCGCCAAATTAAGGAAATGGCAAGGCTGTTAATTCATGGTTCATCTTCAGCGCAAGGGATTTCATCATTCCAAGCTTTATCTGTTTCTCTATCTGGGCGTGTCGGTGTAGGTAATATTGCAGGTGTGGCGGCCGCAATCGGATTTGGTGGGCCAGGTGCAGTCTTCTGGATGTGGTTGGTCGCATTTCTAGGTGCAAGTACTGCTTATGTCGAATCAACACTCGGTCAAATCTACAAGGTGGAATATCAGGGTGAATATCGTGGGGGACCCGCTTTTTATTTTGATCGAGGTCTTGGACAGCGCTGGTTAGGGATTTTGTTTGCTGTTGCAGCGATTATTTCCTGCGGTCTGTTTTTACCGGGGATTCAGGCCAATGCAGTCGGGAATGCCTTTACTCAGGTCACGGGTGAAGGCGCGATCGTATTTGGTAATATCGGCGCATATAAGTTATTGGCACTGGTTGTGATCGTAACCTTATTGGCGATCATTATTTTTGGAGGCATTAAGCGGATTGCTCGTTTTGCCGAGCTGGTCGTACCTTTTATGGCAGCAGGTTATATCCTGATGGCTGTCATTATTGTCGCGATGAATATTCAAGAATTACCAGGTGTCATTAAACTGATTTTCGAAGATGCTTTTTCTCCAATGGCGGGTGTCGGTGCCGCGATTGGCTGGGGCGTGAAACGTGGTATTTATTCCAATGAGGCAGGACAGGGAACAGGGCCACACGCAGCGGCAGCGGCAGAAGTTCAGCACCCTGCACAGCAAGGTTTTGTGCAATCATTTTCGATTTATGTAGATACCTTATTCGTGTGTTCTGCCACTGCTTTTATGATTTTAATTACAGGCACGTATAACGTACAAGGCACTCTAGAGGCAGGCCAGTTTATTGTGCAGAATGTTGCACCAGCTACTGAAATCGGTTCACCAGCCTTTACACAAATGGCAGTGAGTACGGTCTTTGGTGGCTTTGGGCAGATATTTGTGGCTTTAGCTGTGTTTTTCTTCGCTTTTACGACCATCGTGGCGTATTACTATATTGCTGAAACCAACATTACCTATTTGAGCTATATCACCAAGAGACCGTCATTATTATTCATCACCAAATGCTTCATTATGATTTCTGTGGCTTATGGTGTGGTCAGTGCGACAGGTTATATTTGGGGCATTGGTGATCTTGGCGTTGGCTTGATGGCATGGATCAATATCATTGGTATTATTGTCACTTATTTTATCTGGAAGCCAACCATCAAAGCACTGAAAGATTATGAAGAACAACAAAAAGCTGGAGTTAAGGAGTTCATATTTGATCCAGTTAAGTTGGGTATCCGCAATGCGACATTCTGGGAAGAGCGTCTCAAAAATCAACACAAGTCATCATCTAATGATTGATATATAAATTAATATTTTTCTCTTATAAAAGAAGTGGCCGCGATAGCCGCTTCTTTTTATGCACCGTTGTTTTCGAGATGACCAAGTTGCCCTCACAAGTTCATTGTATTGTTTTGGCCTTGTGCGTATGATCGAATTCAATTGTATTTAACTTGACAAATACAGGTAAAAAATTGCTTAGCTAAAGTCAGCCAAATTATAGATAACGAGAAAAGATACCGAAAATAGTACGAATCGTTATTGAGAGCGGACTTTGGTTAATGAACTAAAAACACTGGAGAGTTTTTGCAAAATGTCGAATCAAAATCTGAGTGAGGCTGCTGAGCAAAGCGGACTTCACCGTAGTCTATCTAATCGACATCTACAGTTGATTGCGATTGGCGGTGCAATCGGAACAGGGCTGTTCATGGGGTCGGGTAAAACGATTAGTTTAGCTGGGCCATCTATTCTGTTTATTTATATGACCATTGGTTTGATGGTGTTCTTCGTAATGCGTGCATTAGGAGAACTATTACTATCTAACCTGAACTACAAATCTTTTATCGATTTATCGACGGATTTAATTGGCCCGTGGGCAGGTTATTTTGTCGGTTGGACTTACTGGCTCTGTTGGGTCACGATTGGTATCGCAGATTTATCTGCCATTATTTACTATCTGGAATTCTTTAATGGTGGGGAGTCGTTCACGCCATTAGGTGGTTTGCTGATTAGTACTGTGGCAATCATGTTTGTCTTAGGCCTGAACTTGGTGACCGTAAAATTATTCGGTGAAATGGAGTTCTGGTTTGCGATGGTGAAGATCACAGCGATTATTGTCTTGATCGCAGTCGGTCTCTGGATGATCTTTACTGGGTTTACCAATGCTTCTGGTACAGTTGCCAGCGTTTCGAATCTCTGGACACATGGTGGGATGTTCCCGAAAGGTCTTGATGGCTTTTTAGCTGGCTTCCAGATTGCCATTTTCGCCTTTGTTGGTGTGGAATTGGTGGGTACAACGGCTGCTGAAACTCAGGATCCTAAACGTAACTTGCCAAAAGCAATTAACTCGATTCCAATCCGTATCATCATTTTCTATGTATTGGCATTATTTGTGGTGATGTGTGTAACCCCTTGGGATCAGATCAATCCTAAAGTCAGCCCATTCGTCAACATCTTCTCACAAGCGGGTATTGCATCAGCTGCGATTATCATGAATTTGGTGGTGTTATCTTCGGTGATGTCATCCATGAACAGTGGTGTCTTCTCGACTAGCCGTATGTTGTTTGGTCTATCTACAGATCAACAGGCACCTAAGTTATTTGGAAAACTGTCTAAATCTGCTGTTCCTTCAAAAGCATTGATTTTCTCGTCAATCTGTATCTTTATCGGTGCATTCGTACAGTTTGTTTATAAATTACAAACAGGAACGAACGATGAAGTAACGGCGTTTACGCTTGCAACAACGCTCTCAACGATTCTGTTCATCTGTGTATGGATCATTATTATGTGGAGTTATATTAACTACCGCAAAAATCGTCCAGAGTTGCATGCACAATCAAGCTTTAAACTTCCTGGTGGCGTGTTCACATGCTGGGTCGTGATTTTATTCTTCCTTGCAACGATCTACTTCCTTGCATTGGATGAAACCACATTAGAATCACTAAAAGTGAGCCCGATCTGGTTTGTCATTCTGGCAATTGGTTATTTCTTCTATAAGAAAAAATAAGCATGCACTGGACTGAATACTCAAAACGTCGACCTTAAAGTCGGCGTTTTTTTTATGGTTATTGCCTGATTCATTCAAGTTTAGACTTTAGCCAATCAAATGATCACGCTATACTGCTCCGAATTGTAAAAGTTAGGTGCTCAGATGCTTAAAGCCATTTGTTCTATCAGTTTATTATTAAGCAGTGTTGTTTTAACTGCCTGTGGCCAGACGGGTGAATTACATTTACCATCTGATCCAAACCAAGACAAACGCGCAAAATATTTGCTTTATAAAAATGAAGCATCTCAGGCTAAAACTTCATCTGATGTAAACAAAGATGAAGTCGAAGAGGCAAGTCAGGCAACATCATCCACGACGCAATAACAAACCATTTCACCTTAAGTTTGTAAATAAGGACATCTTCATGAGTTTCACTCGCATTAATGGAGTATTGCATGCTGAGCAATGTTCACTCGATCAGCTCGCACAGCAATATGGCACGCCTTTATATGTTTATTCAAAAGCAACTTTTGAAAAGCATTATTTGGATATGCATCGTGCTTTTGATTTTATTGATCATCAAATCTGTTTTGCAGTGAAGTCAAACTCAAATCTGGCTGTTCTCAATGTATTGGCAAAAGTGGGCGCAGGTTTTGACATTGTTACAGGTGGCGAATTGGCGCGTGTACTGGCAGCCGGTGGTGAGCCTTCAAAAATCGTATTCTCCGGTTTGGGTAAATCTGAAGCAGATATCGAAAAAGCCTTAAATGTTGGCATTGCTTGTTTCAATGTGGAGTCACATGCCGAGCTGGATCGTATTCAGAAAGTGGCAGCAAAACTAGGAAAGAAAGCACCGATTTCTTTACGTGTAAATCCTGATGTTGATGCCAATACGCATCCTTATATTTCAACTGGCTTGAAAGAAAATAAGTTTGGTATTCCAAGCGATACGGTGAATGAAACTTACCAATATGCAGCATCATTGCCGAATCTCGAGATTATTGGGATCGATTGCCATATTGGTTCACAGTTAACGGAAACCAAACCCTTTGTCGATGCGCTTGATCGTGTCATTTTAATGATTGAGCAGTTGAAAAGTCTGGGGATTAACCTCAAACATATTGATATCGGTGGTGGTTTGGGCGTGCGTTATAAAGATGAAACGCCGCCAAGTGTTGAAGAATACGCCAATGCGATGCGTCCAGCTTTAGAGAAGCTGGGTTTGAAAGTGTATATGGAACCAGGCCGTAGTATTTCTGCCAATGCAGGTGCATTATTAACCAAGGTTGATCTATTAAAACCGACCAACCATCGTAATTTTGCCATTATTGATGCAGCGATGAATGACTTGATTCGTCCAGCTTTATATGAAGCATGGATGGATATTCAATCGGTGAACCCGAATACTGATGTTGAAGTGAAAACTTGGGATTTGGTCGGTGCGATCTGTGAAACTGGTGATTTCCTCGGTAAAGAGCGTGACTTGGCACTTCAGGAAAATGATGTGCTGGCAGTACTCGGTGCAGGTGCATACGGTTTTGTAATGAGCTCTAATTATAATACTCGTGGTCGAGCTGCTGAAGTTATGGTCAGTGGTGATCAAGCCTATTTAATTCGTGAGCGTGAAACCATAGAATCACTCTGGGAAAAAGAGCGTTTATTGCCTGAGGAATAAGTAGAGATGTATTTAGAATTTACCAAAATGCATGGTTTGGGCAATGATTTTATGGTCGTTGACCTCGTTACCCAGCGAGCTTATTTAGATACGGTCACGATTCAGCGTTTGGCAGATCGTCATTTTGGGGTGGGTTTTGATCAGCTATTGATCGTTGAGCCACCAGATTTACCTGATGTTGATTTTAAATATCGAATTTTCAATGCCGATGGCTCAGAAGTAGAGCAGTGTGGTAATGGTGTGCGTTGTTTTGCCCGTTTTGTACATGAGCGTCAACTGACCACTAAAACCAAAATCCGTGTGCAAACCAAAGCGGGGATTGTTGAACCTGAATTGGGTGCCAACGGTTGGGTACGCGTCAATATGGGGCAACCGAAGTTTCTTCCCGAAGAAATTCCGTTTGTGACTCAAGAGCATGAAGATATTGAAGGCTTATATGCATTGGCACTTGCTGACAATCAAAGCATTAATATTGATGTAGTGAACATGGGAAATCCGCATGCGGTGACCATCGTCCCTGATGTATTAACAGCAGACGTAGAACGTATGGGCCCACAAGTGGAATCGCATACCCGTTTCCCTGCACGTGTCAATGCTGGGTTTATGCAGATCCTTGATGAAAAGCATATTCGTTTACGTGTGTATGAACGTGGCGTTGGCGAGACTTTGGCTTGTGGTACAGGTGCCTGCGCTGCTGCTGTCAGTGGTATGCGCCGTGGCTTACTTGCCAATGAAGTTGAAGTTCAACTTGCTGGCGGTAAATTACACATTGCTTGGCGTGAAGGTGATGTGGTGTGGATGACAGGGCCAACCACACATGTCTATGATGCACGTCTGGATTTAAGATATTTCCAAGGCTGATGATCTAAGATTTAAAAAAGCGCGTTTTAATTAACGCGCTTTTTTATACTTTATCGTTTGCTGAATGCCAGTTTCAATGCAAACAAGATAAAAATACTTCCTGTCATCCGATCCATATATTGAATAAATTTCGGTCGCTTTAAGTAGCTGGAGATGGATTGCATTGCAGCGATCAGGAAAATCGACCAGATCAGTCCAATCACCACATGAATCATTACCAAGCCCATGGTCCAGATGATTGGAGATGAGGAGTGAGGGATAAATTGAGGTAAGAAGGAAATATAAAAAATACCAACTTTAGGATTGAGCAAATTACCCCAGAAGCCTTTGATGAACCAGTTCTGCGTTACGGTTGTTTCATTGATATCGGCAAGTTGGGTACGTGGTTTTAACAGCAGATTCAAACCTAACCACGTCAGATAAATTGCGCCCATCCATTTTAAAAGATTAAAGGCAATATCTGAGGTCATTAATAAGGCACCTAAGCCACAGGCCACAATCACCCCCCAGACGATACAGCCCAAATTAATACCCAATGCAGCTTGGAATGCTTTTGCTTTGCCTTCTAATGTTGCTGTACGAATGATAAGCGTGGTATCAAGGCCAGGCGTCAGTGTCAGCAGGGTAATTGCAACAAGATAGGGAATAAGCATGGTTGTCATTGATCAAGCACCATTTAAAACTTAAAAATGATTGTAGTACAGCGCAATGGATTGTTCGAGAAGGTTGAGGATGAATAGAGGAAAAAATTTGCTAGACTGTACTCAGCTTTATTTATCAGCATGGAGAGTCATTTGGAAACCCCTGCAAAACTACTGTCCATGTGGTTAAAAGAACGTATTATTCAAAATCAGTCGGAACATACCATTTCGGCCTATCAACGTGACTTAACTGATTTCTTTCATTTCTGCGAACAAAAACAATTACAACTACAAGATATCGAAGCATCGGATTTGAGAGAGTATCTGGCTGCCCGTGTTGAGCGGGATCAATTGAGCTCTAGCAGTCTACAGCGGCATTTGACATCTATTCGCCAATTTATGAAGTGGGCAGAGCAAGGGCAATATCTTGAGCAGAATCCATCCGAAGATTTTAAATTAAAGCGTCAACCGCGACCTTTACCGGGGATGATCGATATTGAGACGGTTCATCAAATTCTAGATCAGGTGACCCCTGAAAAACCAATTGAGCAGCAATTGTGGCTGCGCGATAAAGCAATGCTGGAACTATTATATTCAAGCGGTTTACGTCTGGCTGAATTGCAAGGCTTAACGATTAAGGATATTGATTTTAATCGGCAGCTATTACGCATCACAGGTAAAGGTAATAAAACCCGCATTGTTCCCTTTGGAAGCAAAGCCAAAGACAGTCTGGTTGAATGGTTGAAAATCTATCGGATCTGGCAAGGTGACTTTAATGCGGATTCATCGGTTTTTATCTCGCAACGTGGCAATGCCTTAACGCCACGTCAAATTGAAAATCGGGTCAAGCTGCAAGCGCAACGTGCAGGTGTCAATGTCGACTTGCATCCGCATTTATTGCGTCATTGTTTTGCCAGCCATATGCTTTCTGCCAGTGGCGATTTACGTTCTGTGCAGGAAATGTTAGGACATAGTAATCTTTCCACCACGCAGATCTATACCCATGTCGACTTTGAACAATTGGCAAAAGTGTACGACCAAACACATCCTCGGGCGCAAAAAAGCTAAATCCTGATATATTATGTTGCAAATTTGAGCGATTAATCGTCGTCTACTTTTCCAGTTTATTCCGTACATTTGTTGAATTGATGTTATTACTTAATTGCCAAGTTTTCTCGAAAGCGAAAAGGTGGGTAAGTTTGCAGGAAATGAACCGTTACAGATCATTTCAATCGTGATAAAAAATGCTGGTTTAGATCATTGAATTTTATAAAATATTAAAAAAATCAAAGTTTAATATTCATCATTTTGATGAGCTAAATAAATAGAATGAATCATTATTTTCATTTTGTGAACTGAGCGTTTCATCTTTTTTATGGCTGTAGCGGAAATTGTGACTTGACCGAAATGCCAAATACATTGCAAGATAGGGCACCTAAAAAGTTTCAATCGAAGAGTTAGAATACTCTTCATTACATTTACTTGCTTAGAACAGCCGAGGATTACATGAAGGCTCTTGTCGCTGTAAAACGTGTGGTTGATGCCAACGTTAAAGTTCGTGTTAAGCCGGACAATAGTGGGGTTGACCTTACCAACGTTAAGATGTCAATCAACCCATTCTGTGAAATCGCAGTGGAAGAAGCGGTTCGCTTAAAAGAAAAAGGAACAGTTTCTGAAATCGTTGTTGTTTCAGTGGGTGCTAAAGAAGCTCAAGAACAAATTCGTTCTGCAATGGCTCTAGGTGCTGACCGTGGTATTTTAGTTGAAACTGCTGATGAAGTTGGCGCTCTTGAAGTTGCTAAAATCTTGAAAGGCGTAGTTGATGCTGAAAAACCAGAACTTATTCTTCTTGGTAAACAAGCAATTGATGACGACTCTAACCAAGTAGGTCAGATGCTTGGTGCTTTACTTGGTGCAGGTCAAGGTACGTTCGCATCAGAAGTTAAAGTTGACGGTGGTAAAGTTCAGGTAACTCGTGAAATCGACGGTGGTTTACAAACTGTTGAGCTTGCACTTCCTGCAATCATCACAACTGACTTACGTTTGAATGAGCCACGTTATGCTGCTCTTCCAAACATCATGAAAGCGCGTAAAAAGCCACTTGATACTAAATCACCTGCTGATTATGGCGTTGCAACAGGTACTAAGCTTAAAACAATTAAAGTTGAAGCTCCTGCTGAACGTAAAGCTGGCGTACAAGTGAAGTCTGTAGACGAGCTTGTTGAAAAATTGAAAAACGAAGCGAAAGTGATCTAATACAGAAGGATAAAATCATGAGTATTTTAGTTATCGCTGATCACAACAACCAGACACTTAACGGTGCAACTTTAAACGTTGTTGCGGCAGCTCAAAAAATCGGTGGTGATATTACTGTATTAGTTGCTGGTTCTGGCGCTCAAGCAGTTGCAGACGCTGCTGCTAAAGTTGCTGGTGTGAGCAAAGTATTACTTGCTGACAATGCTGCTTATGCAAACCAATTGGCTGAAAACGTTGCTGGCTTAGTTGCTGACATCGCGAAAGGCGGTTACAAATACGTATTAGCTGCGTCTACAACGACTGGTAAGAATATTCTTCCACGCGTTGCTGCACTTCTTGACGTAAGCATGATTTCAGACATCATTGCTGTTGAATCTGCAAATACATTCAAGCGTCCTATCTATGCGGGTAACGCGATTGCAACTGTTCAATCTGATGAAGCAATCATCGTTGGTACAGTTCGTGGTACAGCATTTGATGCAGTCGCTGCTGAAGGCGGTTCTGCTGCGGTTGAAGCTGTTGCTGAAGCAAAAGACGCTGGTATTTCTACCTTTGTAAACGAAGAAATCGTGAAACTTGATCGTCCAGAGTTAACTGCTGCACGTATCGTTGTTTCTGGTGGTCGTGGTGTAGGTTCTGGTGAGAACTATCACAAAGTCCTTGATCCATTGGCTGATAAGCTTGGTGCTGCTCAAGGTGCTTCACGTGCTGCAGTAGATGCTGGCTTCGTACCAAACGACTTCCAAGTTGGTCAAACTGGTAAAATCGTTGCGCCTGATCTTTATATGGCGATTGGTATCTCAGGTGCGATTCAGCACTTGGCGGGTATGAAAGATTCTAAAGTTATTGTTGCGATCAACAAAGACGAAGAAGCGCCAATCAACAGCGTTGCTGACTACTGGTTAGTTGGTGATTTGAACACTGTTGTTCCAGAATTGGTAAGCAAACTGTAATTTACAGTCTGCCACTTATTCAAGAAAACGCCCTTGTGCTATAAATTGCGCAAGGGCGTTTTTTATTGGATTGATCATGAATATTGATTCTACGGCTGCGATGGATGAACAGTATTTACATCGTTCGCTGGTCAGATTGGCACTTGCAGATATGGCGCGAGATTACTTATGTATTCGGGCGAAAAATCAGCATGGACTATCGAATATTCAAGTGAATCAATTGCACATGGGGATGATTCTGCATGGGCAACAACAATTAAAAATGTATAACCAGCAGGTTAACCTCAGGGCGGGTGATCTGTTTATTATCAAGCCTGATACTGTTGCGAATACCGTCAATATTCCAGATCCGGAAACAGGAGAATATTTGACGATTCTGGTGCCGATGTGTGAAGAAGTGATTCATGCGGCACAGATGATTTGGGCCAAGCCTATTACCGATAAAACAGAAGCAATATTACAGTTTTCAATTGAGGATTTTGCCCCACATCTTCTCGCTTGGCAAAAGGCTTTATTTGAGCAGGATCTCGTTAAAGCTCGCTTATCGATTGCAGCCATCCTTGTGCAGTTATGTCAGCAGCATTGTGCAGATGTGCTGATTCTGCCTCCTTTAAAACTGTCAAAACAGATTTACCAGTGGGTGCTGGATCAGCCTCAACATCAATGGCAATCCAATGAAATTGAAAGCCGCTTAGGTTTAAGCAGCGCCACATTGCGACGTAAATTGAGTCATGAACAAACTTCTTTAAGAGAAATCATTATGCATGCACGTCTAGCCCATGCCTTGGAGTTGCTCTATTCAAGCAAACTGCCGATGAAAACGATTGCGGCGAAGTCAGGTTATCAATCTGCTGCAACCTTTCGTGAGCGATTTATACAGCGTTATGAGGTTGATCCCGCCGTTCTATCCTTGGAATAATCTAAATTGAGCGTTTCGCGTAGATAATTGAGCGATTTTAATCACTCAGCAGCGTTAGATTTAAAGCAATCTAATATCAAGGCGATGAACGTGAAATTATTAAAACCCATTCTAATTGCGCTACTGTTTAGTGCTGTTACGGTTCATGCGGAGTCTAGTCCTCAGGTAAAGCAGGTCGCGGGATATTTTTTACAGTCTGTTGGAAATTTGAAAGTCACGGCTCTGTTTGATGGGGAGCTGGGCTTGCCTCGTAGTGATTTGTTGGGAATTTCATCTGCAAGAGCCAGTCAGTTATTTAAAGAGAACTTTGTACCTGTCGATGAACACAACCAGATCGTGACCGATTTTTCGGCTTATTTAGTACAGATGCCGACACAGAATATTTTAATTGATGCGGGTACTGCAAAATGTTTTGGCCCAAGCCTGGGTCATGTTCCAGAAAACTTAAAAAAGGCAGGCTTACAACCTGAGCAGATTGATACGATTTTAATTACCCATGCGCATCCTGATCATTTATGCGGAATTACGCTGGATGGGAAAATGGTTTATCCAAATGCCAAAGTCTATTTAGCGAAAGAGGATGTAGATTACTGGACCTCTGCTCAGAATGAGGCAAAAGCCAGTGACTTTTTTAAACCTTTATTCAAAATGACCCGAGATGCATTAAAGCCTTATCAGCAAACAGGGCAGTTGATTGCCTTTAGCAAAACCTCTTTTGATGTGCCGAATGTTGAACTGATCAGCACACAGGGTCATACCGAAGGCCATTCTTCTTATCTTATCGATGGAAAAAATGGACAAAAGTTTTTGGGCTTGGGTGATGTGGTGCATTATGCGGCTGTGCAATTTCCTTATCCTGAAGCTAGCTATAAACCAGATACTGATGCTAAACGCGCCATCTCAGTACGTAAAAATATCTTTGAGCAAGCTTATCAAAATCATTGGTGGATCGGCGCTGCGCATGTGGCATTTCCCGGAATTGGTCATATCGGCAAAAATGCACACGGCTATCAATGGATTCCAGCCCAATATCGTCCAGAACAGTGAAGGGTGGCTTTGATTTTTTCTTTGCTGATCGAAGGTTTAAGCTTATGAGACAGAGCGTTTCCTTTATGCAACGATACTGTTGCTAATTTAACCTACTGATTTAAATCGTATTAATTTAAGTTTTTCTTAATGGTTAATTTCAATTAAGCTAAAAGTGTACTCATTAGTACACTTTTGTTAAGCTTTCATTTTCGATGGTTTTTTTGTTGAATAATGAAGTTTGATTTTCGTTTAAATGGCGTTGTGTTAGTTCTATTCTCCCTTTTATTTCTCACCGCATTTCTAGCTGTTGCTGAGAGTTCAGTGCTGTTGACATGGAATGTTCATTTTTTAGAGGCAGTGCAGGCCATTGTATTATTGGCTTGTGTTCCCTTTACATGGTTCTATGTCAAACCTAAGACTTTAACTGAGCAGAAAAAATGGTTCTGGCTATGGGCGATGGCGTGGTGGTTGATGTTCTTTGGGCGAAGCATTAGTTGGGGGCGTGACTTTTTCCCAGAAGTTCCTCATATCTACTTCAGGATCATTTCAATTTTTGTAATTGCACCTGTTGTTTTTATGCTGTTTTCTCCTCATTTAAGAGCTGAAATCAAATATAAGTGGCAACAGGTCAAGTTGCCGTTCTGGTATTTACTGATTGCGGTTTTGTCATTGTTTCTGGCGGATAGTATCGAGCATCATCGCTTTATTGACACCTTGTTACTCAGTAATCATGCCAATCAGGATATTGTGGAAGAGCTGTACGAAAACCCATTTATTCTTGCGCTGTTCTTTTCTGCTTTTTATTTTATGCGACAGGATCGGGTGACTGAGCAAGACAAGCTCACGCTAGCAATGGAAGCAGAACTCTCACCTAAACCTTATCAATAAAAATTGAGCGTTATTTAACAGTTTAATTGGGGTTCTGGCTCTTACAGAATTGCGGCGAAGGAGCGACTTTGGGAACAGGTTTTGCTGTTTTTTTACCCAAAGTGCTTCATAAAGTATTTTTATCGACGCTTTTCTGTTTTTAGTAATTTTAAGTCATTCATTTATATATTCTTTTTATTGTAAAAAAATGCTATTTTTGCGGTTCTAAACTTACCGTTATTTCGTCCTTTATGCTATAATTTTTCGCTGTATTTTTTATTTTTAGTTCAAGTCTTTGAGCTGAATTTTTGCAAGATTGAAGACATAAAAACAGGTACAACTCTCTACCTGTAAACAAGGAGTATGCATGAGCGTATCGGAAATCAGACCGATTGCCATTGAGGACGAACTCAAGCATTCATATCTAGATTACGCGATGAGCGTAATCGTATCTCGTGCATTGCCAGATGTGAGAGACGGTCTAAAACCTGTTCATCGTCGCGTGTTATATGCGATGCACGAATTGGGCAATGATTATAACAAAGCATACAAAAAGTCTGCTCGTGTTGTCGGGGATGTGATCGGTAAATATCACCCGCATGGTGACAGCGCAGTATATGAAACAATCGTTCGTATGGCGCAGGACTTTAGCTTGCGTTACATGCTGGTGGATGGTCAGGGTAACTTCGGTTCGGTCGATGGCGATAGCGCGGCTGCAATGCGTTATACCGAAGTTCGTATGCAAAAGTTAACCCATGAAATTTTGGCAGACTTAGAAAAAGATACTGTTGATTGGGAAGACAACTACGACGGTTCCGAGCGTATTCCTCAGGTGATGCCAACACGTATTCCTAATCTTCTGATTAATGGTACGACAGGTATTGCGGTGGGTATGGCGACCAATATGGCGCCACACAACATGACAGAAGTTGTGAATGCATGTCTTGCTTATGCCAACAATCCGAATATTTCTATAGAAGGATTGATGGAACACATTACGGGTCCAGATTTCCCTACGGGCGGTATTATTTACGGTAAATCAGGCATTGTAGATGCTTACCGTACTGGTAAAGGCCGTTTGCATATTCGTGGTAAATATCACTTCGAAGAAGACCAGAAAACAGGTCGTACCACGATCGTCTTTACTGAAATTCCTTATCAGGTGAACAAGGCAAAAACCATTGAGCGTATTGCCGAGTTAGTCAAAGAAAAGAAACTGGAAGGTATTTCAGAGCTTCGTGACGAGTCTGATAAAGAAGGTATGCGTATCGCCATCGACTTGAAACGTGGCGAAAATGCAGAAGTTGCGGTGAATAACCTGTTCTTGCACACCCAGCTTCAAAACTCGTTCAGCATCAACATGGTCTGCCTGGATAATGGTCAGCCGAAGTTGATGAATCTGAAAGATATTATTGCGGCATTTATTCGTCATCGCCAAGAAGTTGTGACTCGCCGTACCATGTTCGAACTGCGTAAAGCACGTGAGCGTGGTCATATCTTGGAAGGTTTGACCGTTGCATTAGCCAATATCGATGAAATTATCGAAACCATCAAAACATCTGCAAACCCGGCTGAAGCGCGTGAACGTTTACAGTCTGGCGAGTGGGCTGGTGGTGGTGTTGTTGCCTTACTCGAAAAAGCAGGTGCAATTTCAGTTCGTCCAGACGAGATTGAAGGCGAAGATCCAGCACGTCCATTTGGCTTGTCAGGTGATATCTATCGTTTATCGCCAACTCAGGTGGCTGCGATTTTAGAATTGCGTTTACACCGTTTAACGGGCTTAGAACAAGATAAGTTACACGCTGAATATACTGAAATTTTGGGTCAAATTGCTGAATTAACGGCAATCCTCAATGATTTCAACTTATTGATGAATGTGATTCGTGAAGAACTTGCCTTGATTTTGCAGCAATACGGTGATGGTCGTCGTACCGAGATTGTGGAATCTGGCGTTGATTTCTGCCGTGAAGACTTAATTCCTGAAGAGCAAGTTGTATTGACTGTGTCTCAAACAGGTTATGCAAAAACTCAACCACTTTCTGATTATCAAGCGCAACGCCGTGGTGGTCGTGGTAAGTCTGCAACCGCAATGAAAGATGATGACATCATCCAGCATTTAATTGTGGCATCGAACCATGCAACTGTATTGTGCTTTACCAATGTTGGTAAAGTTTATCGCTTGAGAGTGTTTGAAGTACCGCAAGCATCTCGTGGTGCAAAAGGTCGTCCAATTATCAATTTACTTCCTCTGGAAGCGAATGAAACTGTTACTGCTATTTTACCGTTGACGGAGTTCCCTGAGAACCATTACGTGTTTATGGCGACTGGATCAGGTACGGTAAAACGTGTTGAACTTGCACAATTTAGTAATGTGCGTTCAAACGGTTTACGTGCGATCGAGCTGAATGAAGAAGACACCCTGATTGGTGTTGCGATTACCGATGGTAATCAGCAGATCATGTTGTTCTCGAATGAAGGTAAGGCAATCCGTTTTGCTGAAACTGATGTTCGTGCGATGGGGCGTACAGCGAAAGGCGTACGCGGTATGCGTGTCAGCTTTGCAAGCAACAGTATCGAAGCTGAAGATGCTGACGTTGAAAATGATGATAGTGATGACAATGATGATTCATCAGATTCAAATTTAGTCAGTCGCATTGTTTCGCTTGTAGTTGTACCTGAAACGGGTGAAGTGCTCTGTGCATGTGCCAATGGTTATGGTAAACGTACGCCAGTAGATGACTTCCCGACCAAGAAACGTGGTGGTAAGGGCGTAATTGCAATCAAGACAAGTGAGCGTAATGGTGAGCTTGTGGGTGCCGTATCGATTGATGAAACCAAAGAACTCATGTTGATTTCTGATGGTGGTACATTAGTACGTACGCGCGCTGCTGAAGTTGCAACAACAGGCCGTAACGCGCAAGGTGTTCGTTTGATCCGCTTAAGCGATGCTGAGACATTGGTGGGTGTGGTTTCAATTGAAGCTGTAGAAGATGACGAAGAGTTAGATGCTATAGATGAAGTTGAAAATACCGAAGCTGAAACAGTGACTTCTGAAGAAGTTGTTGCTGAGCCAAAAGATGATGCGCCAGAAGCGTAATCATTGAGGTAATAAAAAGGAAGCTAATTAGCTTCCTTTTTTTATGGGTTGCATCATCACTAAACGGTAATAGGAGATTGCCAGTAAAATTGCAGCTACGGTTGCCAGATAAATCAGTTTTGGTACCACAATAGAGGTTGGTACACCCATTTGATTGAGCTGTACAAACATTTGCACCCCATGAGTTGAAGGAAATATCCACGCAAACCATTGCATCCAGTGTGGCATGGCTTCATGAGGCCAAGCTGTTCCAGTCAGTAAGAATAATGGAACAGACGTCACGACAATTAGATGCCCAACCCGTTCAGGCATATCCACCAGTGAACCCACTAGCATGCCTAAGCCAATCACACAACTGACATAGATTGGGACGGCAAGCAACATGCCCCAGAAGTTTCCACCGTGTGGAAATTCATAGAGCCAGAAGGTAAAGCCGAATAAATACAGACAGCTGAGGCAGCCTGTCGTGAAAATAGCGGCAAATGTTGCCCAGAATTCTACAGGTTTTGCGACCCAGCCTTGTTCACGATAACTGGCGATCAGCATGGCAAGACCAAGCAGAATCGTTTGATGAATAATCAAACTGGCGACAGCAGGGAAAATATAACTACCATAACCCGACATCGTGTTGAACAACGGAATCTGATGAATCGAAAGTTCGGGTTCAAACGCGGAAGCATTGCCAAATTTCTCTAGATGCTCTTTCAGCGTATATTCAATTGAGCTGGCTAAACCGACGCCAACTTCTTTGGTTCGGATGAAATACGCCGTACTTAAATAGAGACCAATCCCACCCATTTCACCTCGCTTCAAACTATTGGTGAGGTTCTCAGGCAGTAACAAGATACCTTCAGCTTGCTGGTTCTGCACCATGCGCTGCGCTTCCAGAAAATTATCCGTCACCGTGGTGATTTTGATATGTGGACTATTCGATGCTTGGCTAATGATTTTTGAGGTCAAAATACTTTGTTCTTCATCCACGATCACAATCGGAATATCTTCCGCTGTTTGTGCCTTATAGGCGGTCGGATAGAAAAAACTATAAAGTAGCGTTGCCGCAATTAAGGTGGTAAACACCGAATTGTTGGCAAAAATATTTTTAAAGGTCTGTAGGTAATAGCTGAAAAATGACTTCATGGACATAGCTCCTGAGTATTTTTCTTTAACAGACGCACGCTCAAGGCAAAGAATAAGCCTGCAAAGACCACTAAAATGCCAAAAGGAATCATTGAGACATGCACATCACTGCCAATAATCCACTGTTCGGTTTGCAGCTTGGCATAAGGCGTGTAGGGAATAATCATTGACCAGAACTGGGTAAATGCTGGCGCGTTATTCAAGGGTAGGGTAATCCCTGAAAAACTTGGTGAAGAACCACCATACAGTGCAATAAAGCCAAAGGTTTTGGGAAGATTTTGGGTTGCAAGAACCATAGTACTGCTGATCACGGCATAGGAAAAGTACAATAAAAATTGTGCTGCCAAAATCAGCGTGAGTGAACCTGCAATAAAGTAACCGCGGATTTGCGCTAACCAGAACATCCAGCACCAAGTCCAAGCACAGAAAATAAAGACATAGAGCAAGATTTTACCAAGCAGGCTGGAAATGACTTGTTTGGAACTGACCCATTCAGCCACTGTTTTACGCTTAAATTCTTGCCCAATGGCAAAAGCTACGCAGCAACAGAGCAATAAGTGTAAAACGGCTGGCACCATAAATGGCTCAAGAAATAACTCATAACTCATGCTTGGGTTATATAGAGTTGAAATCTTAATATGCGGGGTGGGCATGTCCAGATAGGGGATCGTGTTGGACAGGTAGCTTTGTCCCATATATTCAGCCATACCATTTAGGGTGCTAATGAGCATGGCGGAGGAAATGGTATTACCGATACTAAAAAAAGACTGGTTATACGCAATACTGATTTGCGCATCTTGGGCTTTGACCAGACGTTGTTCAGCACCTTCGGGGATCATGACAAATCCCCATGCTTCAGTCTTGTTGATGAGCCGTTCTGCTTCATCCTGACTGGCAGTAATGGTTTTTACTTGCAAAGTATGGTTAAGGCTTAAGCTACGAATCACCTTACGGCTCATTTCACTTTGGTCTTGGTCAATCACAACAATAGGAAGATGTTCGGCCTTACCTGCTGAAAACATGCTGCCAAAGAGCAGAATGACCAGCAAAGGCGCGATCACCGCCATAAAAAGATCTACTTTATGGCGTTTGAGATAGCGTAATTCCCGAAGCATGACAGCAAACATCGGTTATTTTGCCTCTTCTATTTTGAATAATACGCTCATGCCGACTTTTAAATCAGGAATACTTTGCTCAGGCACCAAATGGAATTTGAAGCTGCGGATGTCATAACCACCAGTTTGGCGCGTGGTTTTAATCGTTGCAAAATCACCTTCGGCATCAATATTTTTTACTTTAAAGGTTTCTTTACGATTTAATGCAGGAATAAAACCTTCAATGCTTTTCATTTTATAAACAGAGCTGTACATGTCTTCACGAACATTTAAGCTGACCCACAAATCATGGTCTTCAATAATGCTAACGACTGGCACGCCTGTTGCGACTAATTCAGTCGGCTTGCCATAGGTTTTAGATACGGTTCCGTCTGTAGGTGAGTACAGTTTGGTTTCTTCGGTTAATGCATTGGCTTCTTTCACAGCCGCTTGTGCCATCGCAACTTGTGCATCAGCCGTCGATTTCTGTTGTTCGGTGCTACCGCGTTTGGCACGTGCATACTGTTGATAAGAGGCCTCGGCAGTTTCACGTGCAGAAGTTTGTGCAGCAAGCATTTCATCGCGGCGTTGGCGAGAAATTACACCTTGTTGATATAAGGTTTCACCACGTTTATACGTGGTTGCTGCCAATTCTGCCTGAGTTTTCATGGCTTGCCAGTTGGCATACAGTGTCTCGATATTTTCTTGTTGAGCACCACGATACACAGTGGAATGGAATGCAGTTGCACTTTGTAAAGCCGCTTGAGCCTGTTCTTTTTTCGCTTCGAGTTCAGGGCTGACAAAGCGAACCAGTGCTTGACCTTTCTTAACTGGCTGCCCCTCGGAAACATAGAACTCTTCGATACGACTTGGCACTTTGGTGCTGATATGTACGGTTTCTGACTCAACCCGACCTTGTAGCTCAATCGCTTGAGGTTGATAAGCTTTCCATAAGCCAAAAGCGATTAAACCTAAAAGTAGAATCAAAATAATCAGGCCGATGATTTTTGCTTTACCTTTTTTAGGTGGTTCGTTCGGTGGCTGCTGTGTATTGGAATTTGGTGTCTCAGCTTGTGGCTGTGCGACATTCTCAGTCGCGCTCACTTGCGTTTGAGGTGATTCAGATACTTGAGTTTCAGTTTTTTTGTCCACTTGATCTTTATCGCGTTCTGAATTGGATGATGATTGATCTTGGCTCATAAAATTCTCCAATTAACGGATATAGTCAGTACGTGGTTGATTAACATAAAGCTTGAACTCATCAATCGAGCCATAGCTTTGTAAAAGTGTCGCTAAAGATAAAATGTATTTATAGGAATTAACGGCCATTTCACTTCTTAAGGCGCTTAAGGCATTTTGTGCATCAATAACTTGTGTCGCTGTACCCATACCTTCCTTAAATGAAAGCTGTTGAATACGTAAGTTTTCTTGCGCAGCTTTGGTGTTTTGAACCAGCAATTGATGACTGGTCTGAGACGAGCTTAATTCGCTATAAGATTTGTACAGCACATTTTCAACTTCCTGCTTGGTGCGTTCAGTCATTAGCTCTGCTGCATATTTTTTAAGTTCGGCTGCACGTATATTTTTGTTGTTATCAATGCCTGAGAACAAATTGTATTTGGCCATCACACCGACAATCCAGTTCTCTTTGCTGTCTAGTCCATATTCACCAAAGGCAAAAACACTCGGTTTTTTTGCAGATTGCTGAACTTTGACATTTTCATTGGCAAGTTGGGTATCCATTTGCAGCTTTTTGATCAAACTGGAATTTTGATCGTAATTTGCCAGCATTTTATCCAGAGAATGGTTTTGTGCATTATTCACGAATAGGGGTGTGGTGAGATTTAAACTTTCTTTGGTTTTTAATAAATTTTGCAGGCTGAACTGACTGGCTTGTAAATTGGACTGGGCATTTTGATAGGTGCGTTCTGCATTATTGCGTGCCACCTCAAACTGCATACGCTGGCCCTTATTAATAAAGCCTTGCTTCTCTAATTTAAGTGCATTGTTATAATGTTCTTGCATCGAATTTAAATTAAACAGGCTGGCATTGAGTAATTGCTGCTGTAATTGCACATTAAAATAAGACTGAATCATCTCAAAACGTTGCGAGTCTTGTTGTTGTTTTTCGCTAATGTTTGAACGTTGAGCCTGAATGGTGGCAATCTGTTTGGCGCTGCTAATTTTACCGCCAGTATAGAGTGGCATAACCATCGAAACAGAAGTGCGGACATCATGGTCTTTGACCGTAACATCGAGATTGTTGGGCACCTGATTCAGACCCTCACTTACAGTTTGATCAAACCCCTGACCGACCTGATCAATCACTTCAGGCGGTAACACATTTTCCCATTGCGATAACTTGTCATCAAAACCACGGGTCAGCGAATTTTCCAGTCGTCGCTTGCTCGAAGCTAAAGGCACGCTGGTTTCGCTATGAAATGAATAAGCACGCGCATTTAAATCAATACGGGGAAGGCCTAAATTTTTAACGGCTTCCATCTCGAGTTGAGACGCTTGTTGCAAGGCTTGCTGTGCTTGGGAGGCATAAGCATTTTCAACCACATAGTGTTCAGCTTCACTATAACTGAATGTCTGGGCAAATAAAGAAGATGAAAATAAGGCACAGCTGATCAGGCTTATACTCAAGCTTAACGTTTTGGGAAACCGCTTGACCTTAAAACTCGGTCGATCATGTCGTTTCAACATTATGGTATGTCGCAATTTAATAATATCCTGAGGTAGTCTAAATTCTTTTTATAAAATTAAAATATTATGTTTTTAATTAAATAGTTATATCGCTGGGATTGGTGTAGTGAATTTGTAAAAAGTAGAGTTTTTAATCTAAATAAAATGGCGAAAAACAGGCGTATTTCATGCTAGAGAAAAGCATCATAACGTTTGGCCTAAAATAATTGTAATGACAGAACATGATTGAAAAATTAATACTTTTTTTGCAGTCAAATTGAAATATTTACTGGATAAGCTGCTGCAAGCTTCGCCAATCTATGATTAAATTCCCATTCCAATTTGTTCCACTTTAACAAGGGAAAACTCATGCGTGCTTATAATTTCTGCGCTGGTCCTGCTGCATTACCTACTGCCGTTTTAGAAAAAGCTCAACAAGAATTGTTGAATTGGCAGGGCAAAGGTTTGTCGATCATGGAAATGAGTCATCGTAGCAGCGATTATGTTGCTGTGGCAGAGAAGGCTGAAGCTGACTTACGTAAGCTCATGAACATTCCTGAAAACTATAAAGTATTGTTTTTACAAGGTGGCGCATCCTTACAGTTTTCAGCGATTCCATTGAATCTGTTAGGCAAAAATAACAAGGCAGATTATATCCATACTGGCATCTGGTCTGAGAAAGCGTTGAAAGAAGCGAAACGCTATGGCGATATTAATATCGTTGAAGCTGGTACTTTAATTGATGGTAAACATGCGATTACCGAACAAAGTACATGGAATCTTTCGAATGATGCTGCTTATGTGCATTATGCAGATAATGAAACAATTGGTGGTTTGCAATTCGCTACTATCCCAGATGTAAATGCGCCGTTGGTGTGTGATTATTCATCAAGTATCTTGTCTGCGCCTTTGGATGTGAGCAAGTTTGGCTTGATCTATGCTGGTGCGCAAAAGAATATTGGCCCAGCAGGTTTGACCATCGTTATTATGCGCGATGATTTACTTGATCAAGCTAAGCCTGAAATTCCAAGCATTT
Source organism: Acinetobacter sp. NRRL B-65365 (assembly GCF_001605865.1). NCBI lineage: Bacteria > Pseudomonadati > Pseudomonadota > Gammaproteobacteria > Moraxellales > Moraxellaceae > Acinetobacter > Acinetobacter sp. NRRL B-65365. Next base: position 47,721 of record NZ_LRPD01000030.1, read on the forward strand.
TGAAATATGCAGATCAAGCCAAGAATGGTTCAATGGTAAATACCCCAGCAACCTATGCATGGTATTTATCAGGTCTTGTATTTGAGTGGTTGCTTGAGCAGGGCGGGGTAGATGCAATCTATAAAGTGAATCAAGAGAAAGCCAAGTTACTTTATGGCTATATTGATTCGAGCGATTTCTATAACAATCCGATCGCAGTACCAAACCGTTCAATGATGAACGTGCCATTTACTTTAGCTGACGAAGCGCTTGAAAAGACTTTCTTGCAAGAAGCTGAACAGCATCACTTATTGAACTTAGCAGGCCACCGTTCAGTAGGTGGTATGCGTGCAAGTATTTATAATGCAGTTCCATTAGAAGGCGTACAAGCCCTTGTAAACTTTATGGATGATTTTGCGAAACGTCATGGTTAAGCAATAAAAACCAGTTAAAATAAAAGCCCTCATCATTGAGGGCTTTTATATGCGAATAAGGTAGTTAATGGTCAAAAAATTAGAAAAAACCAATTTGATGAAAAATAAGTGCTGCTAAGAACATACCAAGTAAGAAAAAGCAAAAAGCACCAACATCAAGTTTAAGACCTTGATCACTCGAATGAATCAGACTGGTGGTCGTTTGTTCTGGTATAATTTTCATTAGAACGCCTAAAAATGCCATTTATGTGATTTTTTGTCACTCAGTAGCAGTTTTAGCATAAATATTGGCCTGAATCCATAGGTTGCCGCGAATATATTGGCCAATGTTAAAGTTTTTATACAATTCATTTTTAGTTGCAATACGAATCAGGATTGCAGGTAAATCATCTTCTAAAACCAGCGTCACGTCATAAAGGGTATATTCATCCTGCATAAACTGCATTTGAGTTTTACCAACGATATTACCTTGGAACCAGGCTTCATCTTCCTGACCTAAAGTTTCACCGAATAAATAGGCCACCATTTTAGAAAAGTCGACAGTAACAGGTTCTTGATCTTCTGGCGTTTTTGGCTGCCAGTCATTAATCAGTTCCTGTAAATTTTCTGGGGCAACCCCATTATGTTCTGCCAAAATCGCATTTAATGCGCGGTGATGTTTAATTGAAGCAGGATCATCAACAATGATTTTCTCATCTGGAGCAACCGCTTCTAATTCATATGCCCAAGCATTAAACTGAACTTTATAGCTTTGGTTTTTGTCATATTGACAGCTATTTACACTGAATAAATTATCGAACGCATAAATGGTCGTATCTTTATTTAAATTTAATCGTAACACTGCTTGAGTTGCAGAATCACAAGTAATAATTCGCTCAATTTTCGCATCATATTTATATGGGCTTTCAAAACTTGGAAAGGCTGTTTTTAATGCGCGTGGTTTTTGATCTTCCACTGCAATGATCTGGTTAATAGAAACAGATTCACCACTTGGGCCTTGGATTAACCAGAATGTCTGATCCATCTCATGTTCATCTTCACATAGCCCCATTGGCATTACGGGTGCATCAAGCGCCAATCCTAACCATTTGGGAACATCTGTTTCGGGTGTGTCAGTCAATAAGTTCCAATGCTCGACATGATTACCGAAATTTTGATCTTGAATTTTAATGATTTCTGGACTGTTTTGATTTTTCATAAAGCGAGATGCTAAAAAGATTGAACTTATTCTATTAAATCGAGGGTAACTGGGATATTTCAAGTCTGAATCTGTAATTCTCTATAAATTATTTCATTTTTAATCTGGAGATTAGGGTTCTATCTTCCCTGAACGAAATGAAAAATTGATGGGATTGCTGCAAGGATGTTAACTCTACTTTTCCCGTAATCTGCTACACTAGCTTTTTCTTCTCAAGAGCTTTCGTCAACGTGCTGCCATTTAAATTATGGGTAGATGCTGATGCTTTACCTAAAATTTTACGTGAAGTGATTTTACGCGCATCGGATCGTTACCAACTCGAAGTAACCTTTGTTGCCAACCAGAATGTCGGTATCACACCTTCCATGCGGATTAAGTCCATTCAGGTGATGAGTGGGGCAGATCAGGCTGACCAAGAGATTGTGGATCGTATGCAAGAAAATGACATTGTCATTACACAAGATATTCCATTGGCGGCTCAAGTGATTGAAAAGGGTGGTATTGCCATCCATCCACGCGGTGAAATCTATACCACAGCCAATGTGAAAGCACGCCTACACTTGCGTGATTTTATGGATACGTTACGTGGGGCTGGGGTGCAAACTGGTGGGCCACCGCCAATTTCAGAACGTGATAAACGTGAATTTTCCAGTTCATTGGATCAGACTATTTTAAAACAGAAACGTAAAACAGCTTCTTGAGTTGAATATGCCATCACGTATTAACCTCATGCTCACTTATGGACTGCTGGTCTTTATCTGGGCAACGACACCGCTTGCAATTGTGTGGAGTGTTTCGGATTTACACCCGATGTGGGCTCTGGTAATCCGCTTTTTTATTGCCTTACCGCTGGCTGTGACGGTGTTATTACTGTTAAAGGTTAAATTCCCCGTTCATAAAATTGCATTATTGAGTTATGCCGCGGGTTCGCTCAGTCTGATTGGCTCGCAAATCTTTACTTATGCGGCCACAGCTTATCTGAGTTCGGGCTTGATCGCCTTGATGTTTGGTTTGGCACCGATTATGGCTGGCCTGATTGGTCGTTTTGGTTTTCAGCAGAAGCTGGCAGGTTTGCAGTGGCTCGGAATGGGAACATCCATTATTGGTTTGGCGATGATCTGCTTGAGTGGTAGTCAGCAGCATGTCCAGCCGATTGGTATTATTTTAATGCTGATCAGTGTTTTTTCTTATTCATTATCGATTTTTTTAGTGAAAAAGATTAATGCGGATTTACCTGTCATGGCACAGGCCACAGGTTCAATTTTGGTCTCCACTTTGTTGGCGACTTTGTTAATACCGTGGATCTGGCAATATGCACCAACGCATTTTCCTTCAGCTAAATCTTTATTTGCCCTGACCTATACCATCGTGATGGCATCGTTAATTGCGATGTTCTGTTATTTTAAACTGGTGCAGAACTTACAAGCGACAACATTGTCATTGACTACTGTAATGACACCAATGCTGGCGATACTGATCGGGGCTTACCTGAACCATGAACAGATATCGGCTCAGGTATTCGTGGGAGCGAGTATTATCCTGTTTGGTTTACTGTTGTATTTCTTTAGAGATTTAAGAGCATATCGCCGTTTAAAATCTTAAAATGATGCAATCAGCTGGTTTCGGTTTGTTGGGCCTGCCGAATACTGGCTGCTAATTTGGCACGATCTTGCGGATTTAAGGTAATGAAGTAGGCACCGATACGGAATTTTCCTTGTTCCTCCGCGGTGCTATGTACCACTTGAGCAATTGCAGCAATATGGAAGAAATTTTCAGGATGGCTCAAGGTAATATGGATATACGTGCCTTCATTAATATCTTGAGAACTAAAGAAACTTAATCCATTTTCAGAAACATTGACCTGCTCAGGGACGGGCAGTAAAGATTGCACGATATTGTCGTAATAAGAGCCCGTAATCAGGTTTAATTTCCGGTTAAAAAGGGATAAGATGCGAGCAATTTGTTGATCTTTTTCATTTAATTGTTCTAATTCGTAGCGAAACGCATGATCAAATTGATCTAACTCTGCAAGTAGTAGAAAATAGCGTGGCAATACGAAATGGGAATCATAAGGATCATTCAGCGCCACATCATCGGGAATGATTTGATAGTTGATTCTCAACACGGCATCAATACGAGACATCACACGACGTTCAGTGTTGTCGTCAACAAGATGATGTTGTGAATTTTCCATAATAAATCACCTCGGACTAGATGGTATGTTTAAGCCAATTTCGCTGTATATAGGGTTGAGATACACTCGTGCTCAGCGGAGTAATCATTTTATTTCTTTTGTCGCTTTAGTTTCCATGATCGGCTTGACGCTTGGTGTTGCCGTCCTCATTACAGTGTTATCTGTTATGAATGGTTTCGATCGTGAATTAAAAAATCGTGTCCTTGGAATGGTTCCACAAGCCACTGTTTCTTCTACTCAAATTCTAACAGATTGGCCTGAGCTTGTAAAAAAAGTTGAGGATCACCCGCATGTCACTGGTGCTGCACCTTTTACTCAATTGCAAGGGATGTTGACGGGGCAAGGTCAAGTCGCAGGCATCATGGTGACGGGGATTGAACCAAAATATGAAAAGAAGGTTTCGATTATCCAGAACCATATGGTTGCAGGTGATTTAAATGCATTAAAAAAAGGGGAGTTTGGGATTGTCCTCGGTAAGGACATGACTGATGCATTGGGTCTCAGCCTAAATGATAACGTTACCTTGGTGCTGCCCGAAGCGACACCTTCTCCAGCAGGTGTGGTACCACGTTTTAAACGCTTTAAAATCGTCGGGATTTTTAGTGTCGGTGCGGAAGTGGATTCAACAGTGGGTTATATTGCCTTGAATGATGCTTCGACCTTGTTGCGTTTACCCGATGGTGCGCAAGGTGTACGTCTTAAAGTAGATGATATTTTTACTGCGCCGAGTGTCGTTGAGCAGATTGTTAAACAATTGCCTGACAATTTTTATGCGACAAGCTGGAAGGAAACGCACGGAAGTCTATTTGGTGCGGTGAGAATGGAAAAGAATCTGGTCGGTTTGCTGTTATTTCTGATTATTGTGGTGGCTGCGTTTAATATCGTTTCGTCATTGGTGATGGTGGTCACTGATAAAAAGGCGGATATTGCGATTCTGCGTACTTTAGGTGCTTCTCCAAAATTTATTACCTCTGTTTTTATTGTGCAAGGCACCATTATTGGAGTCGTAGGTACAGTAGCAGGAGTTATTTTAGGCAGTGCTTTTGCATTAACCATCAGTGATTTGGTGGGCTGGTTAAATCATACCTTTGGGCTGAATTTATTTAGTGGCTATGTGATTGGCTATTTACCTTCTTATTTACGCTGGCAAGATGTACTGATTGTTGTGACAGCATCTTTATCTATCAGTTTTTTAGCAACAATTTACCCTGCTATCCGTGCAGCGAAAACGCAACCAGCTGAGGCATTACGTTATGAGTAAGATCGTTCTAGAATCAAAAAATATCTTTAAGCATTTCGATGATGGCAAAAGTAAAGTTGAAGTAATCAAAGGCTTATCGCTTCAAGTCAATGCGGGCGAGTTCGTTTCTATTGTCGGTTCAAGTGGTTCAGGTAAAAGTACCTTGTTGCATGTGTTAGGTGGCTTGGAGCAACCTTCGCAAGGAGAAGTCTTTTTGCAAGGTCAGCGCTTTGATAATTTAGGTGAGGCTGAGCGTGGTTATAAGCGTAATCAATATCTAGGTTTCGTTTATCAGTTCCACCATTTATTGCCAGAATTTACCGCCTTGGAAAATGTTGCGATGCCGTTAATGTTGCGCAAAGAAAGCAACTTTAAGGATGTGAAAAAGCAGGCAGAATATCTGCTGGATCGTGTGGGTCTATCTCATCGTATGGATCATAAACCGGGTGAGTTATCTGGTGGTGAACGCCAACGTGTGGCTTTGGCGCGTGCTTTGGTGACCAAACCTGCGGTGGTGTTGGCAGATGAGCCAACCGGAAACCTTGACCGTAAAACAGCGCTTAGCATTTTTGAATTGCTCACGGATCTGAAAAAAGAGCTTAACATGGCGATGCTGATCGTGACTCATGATGAGCAATTGGCACAGTCAGCGGATTCAATTTTACATATGCAAGATGGTATATGGGTGGGTGAGCATGTTTAAACCCATTTCATTTTATATTGGACTGAAATATACACAGGCTAGAAAAAAAAGCCGTCTGGTGTCATTCATTTCCTTGATGACAATGATTGGTTTAACTTTGGGTGTTGCTGTGCTGATTACGGTATTGTCCGTAATCAATGGTTTTGATCGAGAATTGAAAAACCGTATTTTAGGAATCGTGCCTCAAGCGACCATTGCATCCACTCAAATTATGACCAACTGGGAAGACTTGGCTAAAGATATTGCTAAACAGCCCCATGTTGTTGCTGTTGCGCCGTATACCCAGTTACAGGGGATGTTAACTGCGCATGGCGAAGTGACAGGGATCATGATCTCAGGAATTGAGCCCGAGTATGAAAAACAGGTCTCGATTGTTCATAATTATATGAAAGCAGGCAGTCTGGATGCGCTGAAGAAAGGAAAATATGGAATTGTCTTAGGGCAAGATTTAGCAGACAGTTTAGGATTGAAGCTCAATGATCCTGTGACGCTTGTTTTGCCTGAAGCGACAAATTCATCCGCAGGTGTTGTGCCTCGATTTAAACGTTTCGAAGTGGTGGGGATCTTTAAAATCGGAACTCAGGTTGATTCGATGGTGGGTTATGTTGCATTAAATGATGCATCAACGCTATTGCGTTTACCTGATGGTGCTCAAGGCATTCGCTTAAAGCTGGATGACATTTTTGCCGCGCCAGAGATTTCTGAGAGCATTATCAAAAAATTACCAAGTAATTTCTACGCTTCAAATTGGACCTATACGCAAGGTAATTTATTTAGCGCCATTCAAATGGCAAAAAACATGGTGGGGTTATTACTTCTACTGATTATTATCGTTGCAACCTTTAATATCATTTCATCCCTCATGATGTTGGTGACTGATAAAAAATCAGATATCGCAATCTTACGTACTTTAGGTGCGTCGCCCTTATTGATTACTCAAATCTTTATGGTGCAGGGTACAATTATTGGGGTGATTGGAACTGGGTTAGGGACCGTTTTAGGCATTATTTTATCGTTAAGCATTGGTAATATCGTATCTTGGGTGAATACGACCTTTGGCTTAAATTTATTAGATGCGTATTTTGTACATTATCTGCCTTCATATTTACGCTGGCAAGATGTACTACTTGTTGTAAGCGTCTCATTACTCTTAAGTTTACTTGCAACTATTTATCCCGCTTTACGCGCAGCAAAAGTTCAACCTGCTGAAGCCTTACGTTATGAATAATCTATAAATATTGAATTAGACCTCTTGTTAAAGCCCTGAAAAAGGGCTTTAATTTTGTCTTTAGAAAAACTAAACCTAATTTTAAGAAATGTTGAAGATCGTTTTGTTCGGCTGGATTGCCGGTATTGCTTTGATGGGGCAGCATTTCACTTTTATCGGTCAAACGTGGTGGATATGGCTGGCTTTGACGAGTGTGATATGGGGAGTAGGGCTATCTAATAAGCAGCGCTTTTTTCATCAGCCTGTGTATAAAGCACTGCTTTTAATGAGTTGCACGTGGGCATTGTTCTGTACAGGTTTTTATTATGCTGACTTGGCCTTGCAACAACGTTTAACTTTACGTGAGACTCAAGCTCAGCCATTTGAAGCCATTGTATATATTAAAAAAATAGATGAATTAACAGTCGATGGGCAAAAGCAGATTGCAGAAGTACTTAATCGTCATACCCAACCCGTTGATTGGCTGCTCTATCTCAATAAAGCTAAACAACTGGCAGATCAGCAGCCTACCTTAGAGCTTGGTCGTTATTATCGTATTGAGGGAAATATTCGGCCTGCGCATAGTTATGCCGTTGCTGGGGCATTTGATCAGGAAAAATGGTTTTTACAGCAGGATATTTTGTCTGCATTTTCGGTCAGGCAGATTCAGCCTTTAAGTGACGATGACATTTATCGTCTGGGGTATCAGCAGCATCTCAAGCAACAAAAAAACCTGAAAGCCATGTTGCTGTTAAAGGTTGAAAGCATGCGGCTTGCTTTCCGTCACATGTTGCAAACGACTTCATTCCAGCATCAAGGTTTACTATTAGCTTTACTGACGGGCGATGAAAGCTTATTGTCGAATGCGCTGAAACAGCAATTTCAGTTGCTGGGGATTTCACATCTATTGGCAATTTCAGGGCCTCATGTACTAATTTTTGCCTTAATGCTGACTTGGTTACTCAAGCAAATTATTCAGCGTTATTGTCCAAAGTTATATTTATGGAAACCAAAACAGATTTTGTTGCTTTTTCCTTTTGCCGCCAGTGTTGTACTGTATGTGGCATTTGTCGGTTTTGAGATTCCAGCCCTTAGAACTTTATTAACGGTGATGATTGCCAGTCTTTTTCTGATCTTCCGACTACCGATACAGCCTTTAGCATTATTGGTTTACAGTGCCAGCTTATTACTGCTGTATGACCCTTTTAGTATTTTATCGGCCGCATTCTGGTTGTCTTATGGGGCATGTTTTATTCTGTTGCGAATCTATCAAACGATAGAACAAATTCCACAAGATCAACTGAAAACCACCCTACAAAAAGGGATTTTGGCGATTAAGATCTTGGTCGATTCTCAATGGAAAATCTTTATTGCCTTGCTGCCATTGGTCGTGATTTTCTTCCAGCAAATTTCGTGGATTACACCGTTGAGCAACTTGGTGGCTATTCCATTGCTTAGTGGAGTCGTTGTTCCTTTAGACATTATCGCGGCTTGTCTATGGCTGGTCATTCCTGCATTAGGTTTATTCTTATTTCGACTCAATGATCAAATACTGGCATTGCTGATGTGGATATTAGATGGACTACAGCAGCTATCTCCAGCGCTATATGGCGTCAGTTATACGCCTGCCATGATGGTGAGCTTCATTCTGGGGTTAGTCATTGTGTTTATGCCGAGAGGAAGTATTCCCAAGCTTTGGGCTGGGATCTGTTTTTTGCCCATCGTATTCGGTGTAAAAACTCAATCGATCTCTTTGAATATTCTGGACGTGGGGCAGGGCCAAGCCATCTTTTTGCAACATCCTCAGCAAAGCATCATGATTGATACAGGTGGCTCTTATGACGAGACTCAATTTAGTTTAGGTGATCGAGTGATTATCCCGTATCTAAGGCAGCAGGGCATTCGAACACTCGATCACGTTATTTTTTCTCATCTTGATCAAGATCATAGCGGTGCATTTGCTTCGATTCAAAATGCTTTTGCCATAGGCCGAGTACAATCTAATGAACGCGGAGAAACTCTCCCATTCCAAGATAATTTCTCACTTTGTCATCAAGGACAGCGTTGGGATTACCCAAATATTCGGGTCGAGATTTTATCACCGCGAACCGAGGACTTGGTTTTGGCTAAACAGCAAAAAAATGAACAATCTTGTGTGGTGTATATACAGTTCCTGAATGCTCAGCCTTATCAAAACTTTCTGATCATGGGGGATGCTGGCTGGGAAACAGAATTTAAACTGCTACAGCAGTATCCTGATTTAAAAGTGGATATTTTAGTTTTGGGACATCATGGCAGTAAGCATAGTTCTGCTTATGACTTTTTAAACGTTTTAAAACCAAAGCTGGCAATTGCTTCTACGGGGCTAAATAATCGTTATGGTCATCCGAGTCGGGAAGTGCAGAGCCGTCTAAAGGCTTTAGATATTCCTTTACTGAATACCGCTGATACAGGGACCTTAAGTTTCTTATTTGAAAATGGAGCGGTGGAACTCAAGCTCCAGCGACAGCAAAGAAAATGGTTACAACAAGAATAGCCTAAGCAATCGTTTATTCAGCCTGCTGACGGACTTTGGCCACTTGAGCCAATGCTTCAGCTTCATCAATATCATAAATTTTTTTGAGCGCAGGATTGGCGCGAAAGCGTTTATAGCTCCAGTGATAATGTTCTGGATAACGTTGAATCAATTGCTCTAAAGTTTGATGAAGAATGAGCGTACCATTTTCGGCAGGACCTTCATAAATCTGAGGATTGATCGGCTCAATATACATATCGAAGCCATCTTGATCATTACGCATGGTATAAATAAGTAGGGCCTTGGCTTTGGTTTTCTGAATCAGCTTGGCGCTTAAACTGCTGGAAGCTAAGGGAATACCAAAATAATCCACCATGTCACCGCCATGATCAGGCGTGTGATCAGGCAAAATGGCTGTCGTGCCGCCTTGTTTTAAGGCTTTAAAAATTTGTCGAACGCCACTTTCATCGGTTGGGACAAGATGTGCCTGTTCACGGCTACGCGCATCGCGGACAAACTGATCCGCATCGGGATTTTTAACTGGCTTATATAAAATGGTCATTTGGGTATATTTCGATAACCATGAATTCATCACTTCCCATGTTCCAAAATGAGGGATAACGAGAACAAGACCTTTTTTTTCTATTAATGCATCGTGAAAGTAATGTTCACCATGAATTTTTTGAATACGTTGAATATTCTTTTGATTGGATGCGCCCCAGATACTTAAAAACTCAAAATAAGAGGTAAGCTCATTCCGAATTGCCTGTTTGGTCAACTGTTGTCTTTGCTGCTGATCCATATCTGGAAATGCAATCTGGATATTTAGACTGATAATTTTTGAAAGTTTAGACAACTGGAAGGTATTGACCAGTCCAGCAACCATGCGTGCCAAGAAGCGCCCTAATTGAATCGGCTGGCGACTGAGGAGCTTGATGAGACGGTAATTTGAGCTAATCGTTCTGGAATGGGTCATGGATTTGGTATGAGAAAAATTACAAAGGAAAGTATAATGCAAAAAATAATTATAAGTTAAAACAAGTTATTTAAACAGTTTTGTTGAAATCAGCGTATATAATAAAGTCACTTTAAAACATATTGGATTGGAATCTTATGTCCGATTGGCCACCAAAACCAAAAAACGAATCAACAAATAGTGAGAATGTTACGGGCAAAGAATGGCAGATTTTAGAAAAAGCTGTTCTTGCGTCTGTAGAAGAACAACGTCGTAGTCGCCGTTGGAGTATCTTTTTTAAATGTTTAGGCTTCGCTTATTTATTAATTGTCTTGATTGCAATGACAAAAGGCTGCTCAACTTCAACTGAGAAATCGACCACAAGTATTAGTAGTGACCATCTGGCTGTGATTGATATTGTCGGTACAATTGATTCTTCTGCGGGTCAATCGACCGTAAACAGTGAAGATACCAACAAAGCCTTAAAACGAGCGTTTGATGCAAGTGGCAGTAAAGCAATTGTTTTAAATATTAACTCTCCTGGTGGTTCGCCAGTACAGTCTGATGAAATCTGGCAAGAAATTCGCTATCAGAAAAAACAGCATCCAGATAAGAAAGTCTATGCTGTGATTGGTGATATGGGTGCTTCAGGTGCGTATTACATTGCGTCTGCTGCTGATGAAATCATTGTGAATCCATCAAGTTTAGTGGGTTCAATTGGTGTGATTATGCCAAACTATGGTTTAAGCGGCTTAGCACAAAAGTTGGGTATTGAAGATCGTACTTTAACTGCGGGTAGCAATAAAGATATCTTGAGTATGACCAAGCCACTAGATCCTGCACAAAAGCAACATGTGCAATCTGTATTGGATAATGTACATACTCACTTTATTAATGCGGTAAAAGAAGGTCGCGGCAAGCGTTTGAAGTCTAATGATCCAGCAGTTTTCTCTGGTTTATTCTGGACAGGTGAACAGGCGATTGCTTTAGGTATTGCAGATCGTAGCGGTAGCATTACCACATTGATGCGTGATCTTAAAGTTGATCAAAAAGTGGATTATACCGTTCAGCGTAATCCTTTAGAGTCAATCTTGGGCCGTATGGGTGCTAAGATTGGTGAAGGGATCAGCAGTTCGCTTGCGTCACAGCTTGAGACTCAGCAGAACGCTAAAATCCAATAGCATATCAGGCTTATGCTTCGGTCAGAGTTCTGCCTTGACCTTCTTAGGCTGTGGTTTCCACAGCCTTTTTTATTGTAAAAGTAACTGGGCAGTTCTTGTTTTGATTTGCAATACATGTGTAGAGCAGGATAATTGATCTATCAGTGAAAACAAATAAAGATCTATTTATGAAACCTTTGATTCATTTTGCCCATGCCAATGGTGTCCCCTCTAAAGTTTATCAAAAGCTATTTGATCAGTTGAAAGATCAATATGACATCATTTATGTGGCTGAAATTGGCAATGACAAACGTTATCCGATTACGCATGGCTGGACGCATCTGGTCGATCAGGTGATTGATAATATTGTTCAGCAAGCCCAAGGACGTCAGGTAATTGGTTTAGGACATTCATTGGGTTCTGTGTTGACTTTAATGGCAGCCTATCGCCGTCCAGAGTTATTTTCCCAAGTCATTATGCTTGATCCGCCACTAATCATTGGTAAAGCATCTTTTGTTTTCCATTTAGCCAAACTTTTCAAGCCTAAACTGGTGGATAAAATTACACCTGCGGGCTTATCTGCACGCCGTCGTGATCATTGGGAGTCACGTAAGCAAGCGGCTGAGTTGCTCGGTTCGCGTGGTTTCTATCAACATTTCGATGCAGATTGTTTTCAAGCCTACATTGATCATGCATTAACAGTTGATCCACAGCGGGGCGGTGTGACTTTAACCATTCCCAAAACAGATGAAGTGAAGTTATTTAGAACAACGCCATCGATGTGGTGGTTACCAATGCCAAAGCCACCTGTTCCTGTACATTTGATCGTGGGTCAAGATAGTGTTTTCTTAAAAGAGAAATTTCCGCAAGTCGCACAAAAGAAGTTAGGGATTCCTTTTTCTGTTGTAGAGGGGGGGCATATGTTCCCATTAGAACATCCACTGGAAACAGTCGATAAAATTAAAAGTTTGGTAATTTGATTGCTGAGATGACAAACGTTGAGATTATTCTAAATGCACTCGGCTTGCTGGGCTATGGGCAAGAAAGTAGTCAAGCAAGCGTACTGAAGTTTTTTGACGTTTATCAACAACAGGTTAAATATATCGGCGATTTTTTAAATATATTTAACCTTTCACTACGCGAAGTTCAAGCCAAAGAGGAACTCATAAAATTATTTGACCAATTTAATCATAAAAATTGGCAAGAAATTGATCAGCATTTATTTCAAGAAAGTGAGTATTACTTGTTTCTGCGCTTAAAAGTTTTTTTATTGCATTTCCATGAAGAAAATGACATGGATGAAACCGTTGAGTGGTTAAATTTTTTCCAAGAAAAATTTTTGTATTATCTCTTTGAGCAATAAAAACGCATCCGAGGATGCGTTTTGTTTTTTTAGAATTGAGCAAATTGAATCGGGCGTTGTAAAGGCTGCTGGTTGAAATAGGCTTGACCATTCTTCCAGCTCAGTTGACCTGTACAAAACCATTGTGCAACTTGAGGGTAAATGAAATGCTCAAGTTTATGCACACGTTGCGCCAGACTCTCTACTGTATCGTGCAAACCGACTTGAATGACAGATTGCGCAATACTTTGTCCAGCATCCAGTTCAGCCGTAACAAAGTGAACGGTACAACCGTGCAAACGGTCTCCTGTATTTAACACCCGTTGATGGGTATTAACGCCTTTATAAAAAGGCAGGAGAGAAGGATGGATATTTAACATTTTGCCTTGCCATTGCAGTACAAAGCTTGGTGTTAAAATCCGCATAAAACCTGCAAGAATAACCAGATCCACCTGCCACGCTAATAGCTGCTGGTGCATCGCTTCATCGAAGCTTTCGCGATTTGGGTAATCTTTATGTGAAATAACAGCGGTCGCAATATCGGCATCTTTCGCACGTTGTAATGCATAAGCATCAGCTTTGTTTGAGAGTACACCAATGATTTGCCCTGATAGCTGTTTACCGTTATGGGCATCTATCAGGGCTTGTAAGTTGCTACCGTTGCCTGAGACAAGGACAGCAATTCTCATTATGCAAAGATCACGCGAATTTTTTCGTCTGCGCCTTCAACTGATTCAGCATTTTCTTGAATGTGACCAATTTTCCAGGCTTTTTCACCTTGAGCATTTAATACGTCAATTGCTTTGTCAGCTTCGCTGGCATCAACTGCAATCACCATACCTACGCCGCAGTTAAATGTACGATACATTTCAAAGCGTTCTACGTTACCTTCACGTTGTAACAACTGGAATAACTCAGACCATTCCCAGCTTGATTCATCAATTACCGCTTGAGCGCCATTTGGAAGAACGCGTGGTAAGTTACCTGGTAAACCGCCACCTGTGATGTGAGCCATTGCATGCACATCAACTTGTTTGCAAAGTTCGAGTACAGGTTTAACATAAATACGTGTTGGTTCCATCGCAACATCTGCAAGTGGGCGACCATCAACGATTTGAGTTAAGTCTACATTTTTAACATCTAAGATTTTACGTAGTAATGAGTAACCATTTGAGTGCGCACCACTTGATGCTACACCGATGAGTACATCACCAGACTTCACTTTTGTTCCATCAATAATTTTACTGTGTTCAACTACACCTACAGCAAAACCAGCGAGATCATAGTCTTCGCCTTCGTACATGCCCGGCATTTCAGCAGTTTCACCACCGACCAATGCACAACCAGCAAGTTCACAACCTGTACCAATACCTGTGACTACATTTGCTGCAACATCAACATTTAAATGACCTGTTGCATAGTAGTCGAGGAAGAAGAGGGGTTCAGCGCCACAAACGAGCAAATCGTTTACACACATTGCCACAAGGTCTTGACCAATTGTGTCATGACGGTTGAGGTTAAGTGCCAGACGTAATTTTGTACCTACGCCGTCTGTTCCTGAAACCAATACAGGTTCTTCATAACCTTTTGGAATTTTGCATAGTGCACCAAAGCCACCAAGACCGCCCATTACTTCAGGACGAGTGGTGCGTTTAGCGACAGATTTGATACGATCGACTAATGCGTCGCCCGCTTCAATGTCGACGCCCGCATCTTTATAGCTTAAACCAGTGTTTGAGGTAGAAGTTGAGTTGCTCATAGTGAAGTCTCCGCAGTGGCGGCAGATTATAACCTGAATATACGAAACTCTTATGTTATTTATGCTCGAAAATGCTATCTTTAATTAAATTTTTTTCCATTTATAACGAATATACAAAAAAAGGCTAGATTTTATGCAAGATCAGGTACTACGTCGTATCTTTATCCTCGCTGGGCTCGCATTATTGCTTTGGGTGCTCTATCTGCTAAAGCCCATTGTCATTCCGTTCGTAGGTGCTTTTTTCATTGCCTACCTGTTTAGTCCACTCGTGGATGTTCTTGTCAAAATTAAATTACCGCGTTGGTTAGCCATCAGTATCGTGTTTATTGGTATTGGGGTGACCTTGACCATGGTGTTGTGGTTCCTGGTACCATTGATATGGAAGCAGCTCATGTATGCACGGGATAGTATCCCTGCGGGTATTCATTGGGTGAATGCCACTTTCTTGCCATGGGTATCACATACCTTTAATGTTGTACCAATGGAAATAGATACTGAACAGATTTCTAAAGCATTAATGGATTATATTCAAACCAAC
Organism: Acinetobacter sp. NRRL B-65365; assembly: GCF_001605865.1. NCBI lineage: Bacteria > Pseudomonadati > Pseudomonadota > Gammaproteobacteria > Moraxellales > Moraxellaceae > Acinetobacter > Acinetobacter sp. NRRL B-65365. The sequence goes on from NZ_LRPD01000030.1 coordinate 62,945, forward strand.
TATAGTGCCGATAGTATTCAGGCAATGGCATTAAGAGTTGCGCAATCTGGTCTGAACTTTATTCAGATTGGTGGTGTTGTCGTGTTGATTCCGATCATTTCTTTCTATTTCTTGTTAGATTGGGAAAGAATGTTGCAGAGTTTAAGACGTTTAATCCCACGTCCTTATGAAGCATCAACGTTAAATATCGTGCGTGAATGTCACAGTGTATTGGGCGCTTTCGTGAAAGGCCAATTCCTTGTGATGCTTTTATTAGGGATTGTCTATGCAGTTGGGTTACAGCTGATTGGTTTGGAAATTGGCTTGATCATCGGCATGATTGCTGGTCTGGCCAGTATTATTCCTTATTTAGGTTTTGGTGTCGGCATTATTGCAGCTGTAATTGCAACGCTTTTCCAATTCGGACTGGACTGGACTCAGTTACTTCTGGTTGGTGTGGTCTTCATGATCGGACAAATGGTAGAGGGATATATTCTGCAACCATTCTTGTTGGGTGATAAAATTGGTTTGTCGCCAGTGGCGGTTGTTTTTGCGGTATTGGCAGGCGCACAACTCGGTGGATTCCTTGGAATGTTGATTGCTTTGCCAGTTGCTGCCGTGATTGTGGTGTTGCTTAAACATGCACGTGATAATTATGAACGAAGCCGCTTCTATGGCTCCACCACCGAAGTTATCGTGGTACAAGGTGAAACTCAGCATATAAATGTTGAATCAGATCAAGTAGAGCTTGATATTCAAATTAAAAACTCTCAAGATACAGAGACTTCAAACCCAAATGATTTAAAGTAATTGAGGAACATATTAAATATATGCGTCAACTACAACTGGATATAGAACCACAACTCGATGCCCGAATCAGTGATTTTTCGGGGCCGGGTTGGGGACCTGTGGTTGATGCAGTCAGACAATTACATGCGGGTTTGGTTAGTCGTTTTTATGTCTATGGCGGGGCAGGAACAGGTAAAAGCCATTTGCTTTCTGCAATTTGTGATTCTTATCTGGAGTTAGGTCGCCCTGCAATTAAAGTTTCATTACTCGAATTATTAGATGCGCCTATTGAAGCAATTACTTCTTTAGAATTTTATGACTTAGTTGCTTTAGACGATATTGATGCAATCAGTGGCGTACCACATTGGCAAAAAGCCGTTTTTCATCTGATGAATAACCATGAAGGCCAACTGGTCTTTTCATCTCGGGTTGCACCTATTGAATTAAAACTGGAACTTCCTGACCTTCAGTCAAGGTTGACGCAAGCTGTTAGTGTTAAAGTCCCGAATGGTAGTTCTTATATAGATCGTCAAGCTTTACTTCAATCGGTCATGACTCGTCGCGGAATTCATTTTGACCAGCAAATTGTCGATTATTTATTAAGTAATGGCCCACATCAGGCCTCAATATTATTACAAACATTAGCCCAACTTGAAAAAATGCTAAAAGGCGAAAAAACCAAGCTTTCTAATACTACACTTAAGCAAATTTACGCTTTGATTGATGAATATCGCCAATAGTATAAAATTTCTTGAGTAATTTTGAGAGCTATGACAAAGTACGCACAAAGGAATGTGGTTGCAAACACCTAGTTTGTAAAACTAAAAAAATGAAAAAATATGAAAGGAGATCGGTATGCTCAAACGGACGCTTGCCTGCGCGTTTTTAATAATGACGGGGCACGCTTATTCTGCGGACATCCAAGTCACGACGTTGCTTGATGAAAAGAATTATACCGGTTGCTCGTTAAGAAATGCTGTAGAGTTTTTAAATAAAAGAAGTCAAAAAGAATATGAAAATGGCTATCAGGGCTGCGGTGATAAAGATTCCAGTAGCACCATCATTTTGCAAAGAGATAAAGAATATACATTAAATTCAGCAATTCATATTAAAGCGGGCATGGCCATCATGACGGCGGCTAGTGGCAGTTTTAATGATAATCAGAAAGGCATGCATAACGCGACCATTAAAATGGTGGGGAATGATCGTTTATTTGTCATTAACGATGAAAGTGTTGAAGAAACCTTGCTTCCTGTAATTTTTGTTGAATTAAATTTAAAAGGTTCTGCTTATAAGGTAACCGATGGTGGTTTGATCTTTAATAGAGAGGCGCTCAGTATCCAGTATTCTCGTTTAACGGGAGGAAATGCGGTTCGAGGTGGTGCAATCTATAATGCGGGTACGGTGACGAATGAGCAAACAACTGCAAGTTTATTGAACATCAGTAATAGCCTGCTCCAAGGAAACAAAGCAGATCAAGGCGCAGTTATTTATAGCGAAATGCCTTTGTATTTAATTACGCAATCTGTGATTCGTGATAATGAAGGCACTCAAGGCGAAAATGGTGCTTTACTCTATTCACAAACAGCCTTTACAGATAAAACGACAGCAGGCGTGTTAGCTTCTCGTGTCTCAGGCCTTCGCAATAGTACAATTTTTCATAATAAAGGTGGCTATGTAGCGAATATACGTGGTGGAATGTTGCTGAATAACGTAACGATTCTTAAAAATGTGGCGGGATTATTTTTACAGGCACCAAAGAGGGTGGTTGCTGCTACAAAAGAGGGTGAGAAAGCTCCGGATCCAGAACCAAGTGCTTATATTTCCAATAGTATTATTGTCGCAAATGAAGCAAATAACTGCGCCAGTTCTGCCGATGATGAAGCAGTTATACAAAGTAATTTGACGACAGCAGAATGTGATCGTAACGCACCAGTTGGCAGTCCAAACTTCTTCATTGGGAATAATAAGCTCATTGCGGGTGGAACCAACGATGAGGGTGAGTGTGCTGCACCACCTGCAGATGGACTTTTATGCCCGTATTACACGCCTAAAGACCAAATGTTAGGTTACTTTAAGCCACGCTTATTGATGTCCTATACTAAACTTTCAGACTCTTTGATTGTGAATAAAGGAAGAATTTATAGTGATGGAACAACAGCGGGTTTTGCAAAAAGTTGTGAAGGTTCAGATCAGCGTGGCAAACCACGAAGTGGCTATGATGAGTTATGTGATCTTGGGGCAATTGAGTTAGTTATTAACCGTGCTGAAGTTCCTATTGCGGGTGAAGATATTTTATATGGGCAAATTGCCAAGTTTAGTATTGCGGATAGCTTATTAGATGGCGAATTACTTGATCCAACATCATGCGAGAAAGTTCTAGGCAAGCGTTCGGATGATCAGCCTTGGCAACCAGGTTGTTTAGATATTCAACAAAGACAAACCCCTTCAAAAGGCAAGTTGACGATTGATCAGCAGGGGAATATTACTTATGTACCAAATGGAAATTGGCATGGGTCTGATGAATTTAATATGCGAGTGATGACGACAACAACACGTTTTAATGATGTCTCAAATTATTACATCACGATCCCAACCACAATTGTGCAAGCTCCACCTAATAATTTTCAAAGTAAAACTGTAAATGTTGGTGGTGGTAGTTTTGGGATAGGTGCAATCTTTGCATTATTCGGATTACTTGGATTACGTCGCTTTAAATCATAATCAGGGATGATGAGATGAAAAATTATAAAAAAACTTTGCTAGCCACCTTGGTGCTTGCGACGATGCCGCTTTTTGCAGCGACAAGTAGTGCCCCAATCCAAGTTACAACTTTTGTAGATGAAGATGGCGAAAATAACTATGCCTGTTCATTGCGAGAAGCACTGAAATCGGCAGCAGATAGAAAGCCTTATGGTGGGTGTCAAGTCACGGATACTTCGCCTGCTACGACGAAGTCGATTCAATTAGAAGCGGGTACCTATGTACTGGATCGAGAATTGGCACCAAAGATTGATATTGTGATTTTGGGCAAAAGTCCCGTTGATTGGGAAAAAAGAAGCGTTATTACCAATGACTACCCTGCACAAACGGTGTTGAAAACAACGATTGATGCCAGAGGAAAAGGCCGTATTTTTAATACGACTGGTAATAATAGTTCATTAACCCTCAATGATATCATTTTGAAAAATGGTAAAACCTCAGACCGTGGTGGAGCGATTTATGCTGGTGGCAATGTAAGTTTGCAGAATGTCCAAATTTTAGATGGTGAGGCTGGGGTAAGTGGAGGAGCAGTCTTCTTAGCAGGGTCGTCATCTTCTTTAAATATAGTCAGTGCTCTACTAAAAAATAATAAGGCGCCCTTAGGTAGCCTGCTCGCCATGAGTTGTATTAATGATAATGTATATTCAAAACGGAATATTGAAGTAAAGACGAGTAGTCTTATTGCAAATGGTACAGCTAATTCAAGTAGTATGCTTGAGTTTTGTGGAGAGCCTACGGCTTCATTAAGTACGAATACGATTGCGCAAAATACAGTAAACCTATCAAATGGTAGCTTGATTAAATTTACAGGTGATAGTCAGGTAGGCAGTACACCTACAAACAACTCCAGTATTTTAAGTAACTTGAGTAGTATCAATTTACTCAGTAATACCATTGTGGAGAACAATGCTTACTCTGCTTTTCTATATGATAAGTTAGGGCTGAAAATATTAAGTTTCAATGTGCTTGCTTATAATAATGGAGGCTATTCTTGCCGTTATTTGTTAGGGGATGTCACCGAAGAGAAAGAGGTAGATATCGTCCCGCTTTATAACGCTTTTTCTCTAAATGGGGCGAGTAAGTGCGATTTACCAAAACTGGCCTTACCTGAGAAGCATACTAATATTGATATTAGTGCTGTTAACATTCGTACGCTTTTAACGACATTACAGCCAGAGTCGGAATTTACGGCTTTTTTACCCCTATATTATCCAGTAAATACCAAGTTGGAAAAAGATTTGCTTAATACGGGTGTCACTGGCTGTAGTGCAACAGACCAGCGCAATATCGCACGTATTACTGATGGTACATTGCATTATGATCCAGACTCGCGCAATTCCTGCGATATTGGTTCCGTTGAGTTTATGAAATTGACAGCGGGTGATATTACTGATGTCTCTAATATTTCATTGACAACATTAGTGGCAAACTACAAAAACCAGCTGGACTTCTTTAATGATCTTGTTAAGCAGCCAAATAATCCTGATTTCTTAACTTACTATAAGGTTCGTGCGCAAGAGTATAAAAACTTATATGAGAAGACAAAGACTAATTTAAAATATAGAGCGATCTTTATTGATTTAAAAAATTATCAGTTGCCGATTCCTCAAGAAACTCAGCAAGCTGATGGCACTTCTAAAGTGGCATTCTTTAATAAACAAAATTATATCGTTACAACTGAGCCTTTAGGAAAAGGGCAAATCAGCGACAATGTTGAGAATATTGATAAAGAAGAAGCTAAAAAATTGGTTTGTGAATGGAATGATGATTTAGAACAAATTATTTTCTATCGTAAAGATGATGGTATTACACAAGCAGGCGATAAAATTTTCTGTAAATATACTATTCAATATCGAGCAGATCCTTCAATTACCTCTTCTGGATTGATTAGTGCTGCATTTTTAAATATCGCGCCAGAAGCAAAAGATACGTCGGTCACATTGAAGTATCAAAAGAAAGAAAAGGTAGCTATCAATTTGCTGAACTTCGCCAATGACTATGGTGATATGGGAGAAGGTGGAAAAGGCCCTGCAAGTAATCCAAATAAGCCACAATTCTGGAGAAATGCGGAAGGAGTTGAGTTACCAATCCGATTATCTAATGTACCCTCTGAAAATATTAGCGTGACTGCTGACCGCAAAGGTCCATGCCCTGAACCTGATCAGCAGGAAACCTGCTATGGCGGCAATATTTACGTTCAGGAAATAAATATCTTTAACCCATTTAATTATTCATTTAATTATCAGGTTTATGATGCAGAAGGTTTGATTTCAAATACCGCGACTGTGAAAATTATCAGTACAGGTACGACCTCTGATGATACCCGTAAAGGTGGAGGCGGTAGTCTGAATTTCCTATCTATATTTGGTTTATTCGGTTTATTGGCTTATCGCCGTATGAAAAAATAAAACATGAAATAGAAAAGAGCGCCATATTTGGCGCTCTTTTATTATCAAATTCAAAAATCAATGTTCAGCGTATTTACTTAAATATTCTTCTCGGATGTTTACCCGCTCTTCTGTACTCGCATTTTGCATACGTTTACGCAAGGTGGTACGTTCCTGAGTACTCATTTTTTGCCATACATCACGCATTTTTTGTTTTTCATCTTCTGGCAGTTGAGTAAACCATTCCATTCTTTGCTGGAGTTGTGAGCTTTGTGTGGTCGGAATTTCCTTTAACGACTGATAGCGTTTAATTAAAACGCGTTGTTCCTCTGGGGATAAATCATCCCATGCTTCTTCAGTTGTTGGCTTATTCTGTTTTGAAAAAATCCAGAACCGTTCCGAACCTGCAAAACTGGTTTGTAATAAGCCGAGCGTACACACAACAAGTGCTAACTTTTTAGCTGCCATGTGGAACTTTATCCTCACCTAGAACCAATAACATTTCCATATCTTCAACCATCTGAGGAGATAGTTTCGGATTAACCACAACCTGATTTTGCGGTTTATCGATTAACTGTAAAGAGCTTGGTAATACAGCAATACCCATAATAGCAGCTGCCAAAGCAAAACCTGTCATTTTCCAGATGCTGTAATAAGAAGTAGGCTTCTTTTGTACCGTATCTAAAACATGATTCATCACCATCATTTTATTGTGGTGCTGCTCTCTTGCAAGTTGATCAAGTTTGGAAGTCACTTGTTTAGCGAACTCATCTTTTTTCATCTGATGATCCTCCCGTATGTGGATTTAAGTGCTCTAAAGCAATTCTGAGTCCCTGAATTGCACGGTGATAATGTGTTTTTACACTACCTTCACTACAATCCATAATTTGCGCTGTCGTCATCGTATCAAAGCCTTCCCAGGCTCTTAACATGAACGCTTGTTGCTGACGAACTGGTAATTGATTAATTGCAGCCTGAATTTCCTCCATCGTCACTTCCTGATCAAGGAACTCAAATGGGTTTGGGGTTGATTCATCGACTACATCAATAATTTCTTCGTCATCATCTAAACTGATTTTCTTAAATAATGAGAATGGACTTGCCCGACGGGCTTCCTTTCTTCTCCAGTCCTGAAGTTTATTATTCAATATGGTATAGAACAGGGGATACCATTCATCGGTACTCTTATCTGCATAGGACTTATGCAATGAAATAAAGGCTTCCTGAACCAGATCCATTGCAATGCCTTGTTGTCCCTGTGTCGCACTCTCCATCATCACAAGCGCACGACCAGTCACGTCTTGCATAAAGAAACGCAGACGTTGTTCAACCGTACTACGATCAGTACCGTTTTCCGTTCGAGCCTGTTTAGGTGCTAAATCCATAGAGATGGAAAATCCTGTCATGGATACCCACCATTATTATTTCAATTCATTAATCATATAACGTTGAAAATGGTGGGCGCGTTGACAACTTAAGCAATTATTTTTAGTAGTGTAATAGATTTTCCCAGTAAAAAACGCGTATTTAAAATAAAATAACGTTTTACTGACGTTGGCGTACCATTTCAAAGAAGCAGACTGAACCTGCAATTGCAACGTTCAAAGATTCTTGGCCACCCGGTTGAGGAATCGTCACTGCTTGAGCGTGTTCTAGGGCATAGTCACTGGCACCTTGACCTTCATTACCCAAAATCCATACACATGCTTGAGTCAAATCTTGTGTGTATAAGCTAGTTGAACGGTGTGAACTGGTCACAAAGACAGGAATGTCAAACTTTGGAAGTAAATCACTGAGTTGAAAATTTTCAAAACAAGTTAGGCTGAAGTGTGCACCCATACCCGCACGCAATACACGCGGTGACCACAATGATGCTGAACCTTGTGTACAAATCACTTGCTTAATATTTGCAGCAGCAGCAGAACGTAGAAGTGTGCCGACATTTCCTGGATCCTGAACATTTTCCAGAATGAGCGTATCTGCATTAAAATCAATTGTGACTGAACTTTTAGGAAGATCAACAATCGCTAAGCAAGGTAGCGTAGTGCCTAAAGTACTTAAATCTTTGTAAAGTACTTCACTAATAACAAAAATATGGCCTTGATGTAATTCGATGACTTGTTGTAATTCGGGGTGATTAAGTGCTTGTTCGGTCGTAAATAGAGAAAAGATTTTTTTCTGCTGTTGTAACCAAGCCAGACAAAGATGTGTACCTTCCAGAACCGTTTGCTGATGCTTTTTTCGGGCGCTGTTCAGCTCGATCAGCCCACGCAAATGTTTGATCTTTGCATTGTCTTTTGATTCTAGAAAAATAACTGCCATAAGATAAACATCCAAAAGGGCACTATAAATGGATGATAATGCCCTGATTATAAAATTAATTAGTGATAGCTGGTTACGCGTTCAACTTCATTCTTAGAACCAATAATGACTGGAACACGTTGGTGTAATTCTGTTGGTTGAATATCCAGAATACGAACACGACCTGTTGTAGACGCACCACCTGCCTGTTCAATCAGCATGCTCATTGGGTTTGCTTCATACATCAAACGTAAGCGACCTGCTTTTTTAGGGTCTTTCAAGTCATAAGGGTAAAGGAAAATACCGCCACGGCATAAGATACGGTGAATGTCACCGACCATGCATGCAACCCAGCGCATATTGAAGTCTTTTTCACGCACTGATGTTTTACCAGCAAGTAGCTCATCAATATAGCGTTTCACTGGATTTTCCCAATGACGTTGGTTAGATGAGTTGATTGCAAATTCTTGTGTATCTGCTGAAACTTGAACTTTTTCAGAAGTTAATAAGAAGCCTTGTGTGGTTGGATCAAAAGTAAAGAATACAACGCCTGCGCCAACAGTCAGTGCGAGCATGGTTGATGGACCATAAAGTACATAACCCGCAGCAACTTGCTCAGTCCCTGCTTGCATGAAATCAGCAGCTTGTGTGATTGCATTTTTTGCTGGAAGGATAGAGAAAATCGTACCCACACACATATTGATGTCGATATTGCTTGAACCGTCTAATGGATCGAATAAAACTAAATATTTGCCATTTTCTTGCGCAGGGGTGAAGTCATCTAATTCTTCTGAAGCCAAACCACCCACTTGTGGATGAGCTTTTAATGCATCAATCAGGTAATCATTCGAAATGACATCTAGTTTTTTCTGCGTTTCACCCTGAACGTTTTCATTGCCCGCGCTGCCTAAAATGCCCGCTAAAGCACCTTTTTGTAATGCCTGGTCAATGGTCTGGCAAGTTGCTGCAATTGTTTCGATGACTTGTGCCAACTCTGGAGTCAAATTCCCATTTTGTTGTTCTAGATATTGGGTCAAAGTAAGGTTTGACATATTGAATAGCTCCGATTTAGCCGTGTCAAAAATTGATAAAAATGAATGTGGCTATTCTAGATGAGAACGCCCAAAAATAAAAATTATCTTACTTTATTTATGTTGCTTTTATGATTACAAGTACGCCATTACATGCTATGTTGGATGGATACTAGACAGGATGTTTGGAGATTAAAGATGTCAACCAAGAATTTTGAGGCAACGCCTACGCCAAGCGAACCTATTAGTTTAGAAACGATTTCTAAAGAGAAGGTGCAAGAGGCTTGGAAAGAGTATGAGGCGAAGCCAGAATACAAAGAGTTCAATAAGCACGATATGATTGAATCGATGCAGAACAAGACTGGTGTCCAATCTACGTCTTGATCGCAAATAAAAATGCTCACCTAAAGTGAGCATTTTTATTGAAAGTATTCACACGATTATTTTAATAACGGTGGAACAGCTTCGTAGTTGATTTCTACACGGCGGTTTTCTTTCCATGCAGCTTCATTGTGACCTGCATTGACAGGAGATTCTTTGCCGTAGCTTACTGCTTCAAGCTGTTGTGGGTTGACACCATTGGTAATCAGGAAGCTTTCAACTGCTTTGGCACGACGCTCACCAAGCGCCATGTTGTATTCACGTGTACCGCGTTCATCTGTGTGGCCAGTAAGGGCAACACGAGAATTGGCATTTGCAACAAGGAACTGCGCATGGGCTTGCAATGTTTGATAATCTTCGTTTGATAAGTCACTGCTGTCATAGTTGAAGTGAACAACACGTTTCGCCAAGAATGCTTTATTTGCAGCAGTTACACCTTTTGAAGAAGCGCCCGCAAGGTTTTGTGCATTTAAAGCGGCATCTTCACTTAAACCATCAGTGCTTACAGTTGATGAGCCGTTTGGTGTATTGCCTGCAGTAATTTCAGCAGCAGGTTTACGGCTTGCACAACCCGTGAAAACAAGTGTTGCAGCAATCAGTGGAAGCGTTAAATATTTAATGTTCATATGATTCTCCAATCAATTAAATTTATTTTGGTGCCCAAGCTGGTTCACGAACTTCACCTTGTTCGCTTGGTAAATTCATGCGGAAACGACCGTCAGTAGACATGACTGATAAAAGACCACGATTCCCTTCACGCGTTGCGTAAACAACCATTTGGCCATTTGGCGAGAAACTTGGTGATTCATCTAAACTGGTTGGTGTGAGAATATTGGTAATACCTGTGTTGATATCTTGAATGGCAACTTTGTAGTTACTGCCGCTTGGACGATGGACAAGGGCAATCTTTTTACCATCTGCGCTTAATGTACCGCGTGCATTGAATGCACCTTTGAAGGTTAGACGTTTGACTGAACTGTCATCAAAGCTATAGCGATAAATTTGTGGCGAACCACCACGATCCGATGTAAAGATGAATGACTTGCCATCTGGAGAGTAACGCGCTTCAGTATCAATCGCAGAGTCATTGGTCATGCGTTGTACTTGGCGAGTACTTAAATCCATTTGATAAACTTCAGGATTGCCGTGCATAGAAGCGGTAAATAACATTGATTTACCATCTGGCGAGAAACTTGGTGCGCCATTCAAGCCACGGAAACTGGCTAAAACTTCGCGTTGTCCTGTTGCTAAATCCTGTAGGTAAATTGCTGGTCGTTTGGTTTCGAAAGAAACATAGGCAATTTTCTTGGCATCAGGTGTCCAGGCCGGAGAAAGGATCGGATCACGTGATGACAGCACTGTTTTAGGCTGTTCACCATCAGTATCTGCAATTTGTAAAGTATAACGTTGAGCTGGTGTTGCTTGATTACGTAATACATAGGCAATACGACCGCTAAAGTCACCTGCAATACCCGTTAAGGCTTGATAAATCGTATCACTGATCAGATGTCCTGCTTGACGTACGCGCGAGCGAGGCACAGTGAGTACTTCATTGAGTAAATATTGTTGTTTTTGTATATCGTACAACTGGTAGTGAATTTCAAATGTATTGGCATCAACAGCCTTCATTTGACCCACAACAACATAAGGTACACCTGCATTTTGCCAATCACCTGCCTGTACCTGATTTAGACTAGCAGTTGCTGGTAAATTTTGAGATGCGCTGGTAAAACGGCCTGAGCGATTCAAGTCGCTTTCCACAATTGGATAGATCGCATTGTCATTTGCAAATGGGATAATCGCGATTTTTGGCGCTTGTTCAGGTGCTTTTGCAATTTCGAAATACAGTTGAGCAAAAGTGCTTGAAGGGATTACTGCACTCATTGCAGTGAAAACTGCTAAAGAGAGGAGGTGTTTACGAGTCTTGTCCATAGTTACAATTACTTGCGTCGTATTTTTGTGGCTGTAGATTATTTAACATAGTTACATGCTTTGTGCTATTAAAAGCATGTAACGTTAACTATTCATTACTATTTTGCAATAAAAGTTGGAGTTGCTGTTCGTGCTTCACGGCGTGCATCAGGATCTTCTGGCATTGGATAAGGTGCTGCTGCATCAATAGCTGCGAGAATACTTGCATCAAGGGCATCATCACCACTTGATTTTGTGATAACTTTTGACAGTACCGCGCCTGAATCTGACAAAGTAAATCTCACAGTAACTCTTTTTCCAGACGTACCAAGTGGAACATGCCAAGCCCGATCAATTTTTCTTCGGAAATCTTGTATAGCTGTTGATGCAATTCGTTTTGCATCCGCTTTCTTCTGGGCAGCATCCTGTTCAGCTTTTTTTGCAGCAGCAGCTTTTGCATCAGCTTCTGCTTCCGCTTTACGTTTCGCATCGGCCTCAGCTTTGGCTTTTGCATCCGCATCGGCCCTGCGTTTAGCATCCGCGTCGGCTTTAGCTTTCGCATCTGCATCAGCTTTACGTTTTGCATCCGCATCGGCTTTACGTTTAGCGTCTGCGTCAGCTTTGCGTTTGGCATCTGCTTCGGCTTTCGCTTTGGCATCTGCGTCAGCTTTACGTTTCGCATCTGCATCAGCTTTACGTTTGGCGTCCGCATCGGCTTTACGTTTAGCGTCTGCTTCGGCTTTCGCTTTGGCTTCCGCATCAGCTTTACGTTTCGCATCTGCGTCAGCTTTGCGTTTGGCATCTGCATCAGCTTTACGTTTCGCATCTGCCTCGGTTTTACGTTTTGCATCTGCATCAGCTTTACGTTTTGCATCCGCTTCAGCTTTCGCTTTGGCATCTGCATCGGCTTTACGTTTTGCGTCTGCGTCAGCTTTACGTTTCGCTTCTTGCTGAGCTTGAAGTTTTGCGTTTTCAGCTGCTTTCTGCTGTTTTAACTTCGCATCTTGCTCGGCTTTCTGGCGTGCTTTGGCATCGGCTTCAGCTTTCGCACTTTGTTCGCGTTTTGATTCAGCTTCAGTTTTTGCCTTGGCATCAGCTTGACGTTTTGCTTCAGCATCGACACGTTGTTTTTGTGCCTGTGCTTCTGCAAGTTTACGTTGTTCCTCGACCTGCTTGGCACGAGCAGCTTCATCGGCTTTACGTTTTTGTTCAGCTAATTTTGCTTGTTCCACCTTTTGTTTTTCAGCTGCAAGTTGT
>NZ_LRPD01000031.1:0-47723 GCF_001605865.1 Acinetobacter sp. NRRL B-65365
CCTATGAAGATATCAACTTTTCAATAGTTTTGTTGATATATTTGGCATAAGTCGGTTAATTTATTAAACTGGTTCGCAAATAAAATCATCGATTATCAAAACTAAATAACAAATTAATGTCTTTATGTTATTAATTCTAATCATTTATATCACTTAAATATTTTATTAACTTTGATAGCATAAATTTGTCAAATAGATGACAGTTTATTCAAAATAAATTGAAAAGCATAAGAGATAAAACTTCTTAATATGATGATTTACATTTTTATAACGTTATATGGATTTTGTTAACGAAAGTAGATTGTGTATATAAAACAAGCAAAAGACGTGGCCTTTTTTGTTAATGAGGAAAATTTGTGGCAAAACAATAAAAAATAATATATATAGGTTTAACAATATTATAGATCTATTTTAAAAAATAAGTTTATGAAGATAAAGTAGGCCAAACTTACAATTACATAAATTTTAAATATAGTTTTTATAACATTCTGTCTACTGGCAGAAATAGAAAAAACACCTGTCAAAACGGTCAATGATATTTATTTGACTTAAGAATGATAATTTGCAGCAATTTTTACACTGTGACGATTTATTGAATAAAACCAAGTGAAAAGTTACGTAAAAAAGACGCCAATATTTTGTTGGTGTAAATAAAAAATTGAATATTACAAATAAGCGGAATGAATATGGATAACGTCGCTCAGCTAGAAACTGACACTAATTTCCAAAGTCGAAAAAAAATAACATGGGCTGTTTTTAGTGCGCTTCTGTTATTACTCATTATCGGCATTATATATTATTTTTTTGTATATCGATATTATCAGTCTACCGATAATGCCTATGTTCAAGCTGACGTCACTTGGGTAATGCCAAAGATATCTGGTGAAGTGATTGAATTGATCATTAAGGATAATCAGGTGGTTAAAAAAGGCGAGACCTTGGCAATATTGGATCATCGTGATTATCAAGCTCGTTATGATCAAGCCCGTTCAGTCGTGACCTTAAAACAGGCAGCGCTTGGGGTGCAGCAGCAAAATGAAAAATCAGCAAAGTCATCTATTAGTGAAGCAAATAGTGGTGTTGTTGCAGCGCAAGCTGACTTATCTCGCTTGAAAAAAGATTTTGAACGTTACCAAGACTTGTTAAAAGATGGGGTCATTACCCGCCAAAATTTTGAAGGTGTCCAGTCCCAGTATTTAACCGCACAGGCACAACTGAGCAAGGCACAAGCCGCTGTCAATGCAGCCGAAGCGCAACTTGGTAGCTTACAGGCAAGTAGAGCGCAAATTTTGGCAGATATTCAAAATGCCAATGCGAGTCTGGATCTTTATCAGATTGATCTTGCTTCATCAAAAGTGATTAGTCCCGTGTCGGGCAAAGTCGGTAGTCTTGCAATCCAGAAGGGATCACGGGTCTCGCCACAAACGCGCTTAATGGCAATCATTCCTGAAAAAAGCTTATATGTGCAGGCCAATTTCAAAGAAACTCAAATTGAAAAAATGCATATTGGCCAGCAAGTTAAATTAAAAATAGATGCATATCCAAGCCTGACCTATACCGGGAAAATCGAAAGCTTTTCTCCAGCATCCGGGGCGACTTTTTCACTCATGCCACCTGACAATGCGACGGGGAATTTTAACAAAGTTGTACAACGTATTCCTGTTCGCATCACTATAGATTCAAGCCCGCATATTGATCTCATTAAACCGGGAATGTCGGTCAGCGCGACCGTTGATCTCAGAACTTAATCATAAAGTCTTAGGTGTAAGTGATGAATCAGTCTGTCGAAAGTGAATGGAAATTCCCTCGAAAAACCGCATGGGCAATTTTCGCTGCCATGATTTTTGGCAACTTTATGGCGATCCTTGATATTCAGATCGTCGCGAGTTCCTTAAATGAAGTTCAAGCAGGTATGAGTGCAAGCCGTTATGAAGTGACTTGGGTACAAACGGTTTATTTGATTGCAGAAATTATCGCGATTCCAATGTCTAGCATTGTATCGCGTGTGCTTTCTACACGTGTCTATTACACCATTTGTGCGGTTGGATTTACCATCAGCTCACTGCTTTGTGCGTTGGCATGGAATCTGGAAAGTTTACTGGTTTTCCGTGGCATTCAGGGCTTTATGGGCGGAGGCATGATTCCGACCTCAATGACAGCACTCTATCTACTTTTCCCTGAAGCAAAACGTTCATTACCGTTGGTGACCTTCGGGATGGTTAGCACATTAGGCCCAGCGATTGGCCCAACCATTGGCGGCTGGTTAACCAATAATTTCTCATGGCACTGGATGTTCCTGATCAATATTATTCCGGGCATTATTATTGCCACCGTGATTTACTCAGGGCCAAATATTGACCGTGCCAATTATTCACTGATTAAAACTATGGACTGGCTGAGCCTGATTGGTATGGCGATGTTCTTGGGTGGGCTGGAATATTTCCTTGATGAAGGCGCACGGCATGACTGGCTTGCAGATTCAGGCGTTCGTATTGCTTTTATGATCTGTCTGATCGGCGGCATGATCTTCTTCACTCGAAGCTTTACTCAGCCTAAGCCTTTACTAGATCTGAGCGTATTCAAAAACAAGAACTTCACTCTAAGTGCAATTACCACCTTTGTCATCGGCATGGCGCTGTATGGCTTGGGCTATATGATTCCTGTTTTTCTTGGGCAGGTTCGGGAGATGAACAGTAGCCAGATTGGTCACATTATGATGGTGACTGGCGTGGTGATGTTCTTTTTTGCGCCGTTCCTTGCCTGGCTGATTCCTAATTTTGACACTCGTAAAACCGTATTCGTTGGCATGATTTTGGCGGGGTTCGGGGTATGGCTGAATTCACATCTCAGCATCCACAGTGATTATGACTTTATGTTCTGGCCACAAATTTATCGTGGTATCGGCCTGATGATTTGTCTGATTGTGGTTTCACATTTAGCCATGAGCACATTACCACTGAGTAAAGTGGCTGATGCCAGCGGTATTTATAACCTAATGCGCAATATTGGTGGAGCAGTTGGCTTGGCATTGATCAATTCCTCACTGGACTGGCTGACAGCGCTACATGTGACTCAAATTAATCAATATATGACACCACAGAACTGGATCTTTGTCGAAAGACTGGATCAGTTGACAGCGCAATATCAGGAGGTTGGTTCAAATGCACAGCAAATTGCGCTGAGCGTGATTTACCGTGACATTCATTATCAGGCGCTTACATCAAGTTTCAATGATTTATTACGTATGCTCGCAATCATTATGTTTGTGACGGCTTTTTTAACCATATTTATGGATCGGGGGAAAAAGATGGATATCTAGATATTTTAAATAGAGGGTAATTTCAAAAATGAAAAAACAATAGGGCTTATATAAAACATATCCCGTTATAAGAAAAGAATATTTATATAAGTATTTTTAATACCTCTATATGAGGTAGGGGTACTCGTGTATCTAGATTTAGAAGGTTAAAGTATTATGATTAATACAACATATAAACTAATTTCAAAATTTAACCAGAAAGAACGTACCTATGGTCAGTATTTTGAAAAAGAGCAAATCGATATTGATCGATTAAAAGTGATGTACTCTATTTATGAACAATATTATGAAAACACCAGATTTTCTATATTTGCAGAGGATTTTAAAAAGAAAAGTGGTGTGATTCTGGTTTTTAATTCTCAAACTGATGAAATCGTGGGTTTCTCTACAGTCGTTGTGCAACATTTCTATTTAAATGGCAAGGACTATACCGTTTTATTTAGTGGCGACACTGTGATTTTAAGAGAGTTTTGGGGAACGCGTTCGCTGCAAAGTACCATGCTCAAACTGATGATCAAGTTAAGAATCAGATATCCATTTAATGAGCTGTACTGGTTGCTGATTTCTAAGGGTTATAAAACCTATTTATTACTTGCCAATAATTATTATGTGTACTACCCAAATATCAAAGATGAAAATCAGCATCTCTCCTCAGTCATTGAACATTACTGTGAAAACTTCTTTGGCGAATATTATGATAAAGAAGCGGGATTACTAAATTTTGGCGAGGATTATCAACCATTAAAAGGTGAAATTGCACCGATTACAGCTGAAATGAGAGAAAAGAATCCAAATATTCATTTCTTCGAGCAGAAAAATCCAACCTGGAGCATTGGCACAGAACTCCCATGTATTGGACGTATGGGCTGGAAAGATATTGCCCGTTTTCCAGTGAAGCTCATGAGAAAGCCAGTCAGCAAAGGCAAATGTGAGGCGATTTTAACGACTAAAAGCAACCGTAGAGAGGCCATCCAATGAAACCGAATGAATGGCTAACAACAGGCTCGCATCTTATTTTAAAGCAATGGTGCAATGCATCTGATCGTAATTTTCAAAAACAGTTTAATGCATTAGAAGCAACACAACGTCAAATTTTGCATTCGATTTTACAGACCTCAAGCTTTGCGAAAGATAAAAAAGTTCAAAACTATGAGCAGTTTGTAAAATCATTTTCTGCCACGCGTTACGGTGCTTGGCGAGAAGAAATTCAACGCTATCGTGAACAAAAGTTGACGCTTTCCAGCAGCAAGCTGGTGCGTTTTCAACCGACCAGTGGTTCAAGCGAACAGATCAAATTTATTCCTTATACCAAATTGTTTTTAGATGAACTTGATCATGCGATTGCGCCGTGGTTAGCCAGTATGTATCGCAAGTGTCCTCAACTCAGCTCGGGCACACATTACTGGTCAGTGTCATGGTTACCTGAAAGTCAGCGAGAAGTTTTGAAAGACAAAAACTTAAATGACGACAGCGCATTATTGGGGATGGGTAAACGAATTTTATCAAAGTTTACCCAAGCCGTTCCAAGCAATGTGGCTTTTGCCGCAAATGCCGATGATGCATTATTTGCGACGATCTGTTATTTGGTTGCAAACCGAAATCTGACGATGATCTCTGTCTGGAGTCCAACTTTTGCATTGCAACTCTTAGATCGTTTAGAAGCAATGCAACAGGAAGTAATTGAGGTACTTGAAAGTGGTTTATGGGGAAGTCGTCAAGGTTCACTCAAAGAAGTCACTGCGCCATATAGCCCTGAAAGTGCTCAGGCTTTAATTAGCAGTTCCAATGGCGAGCAGATTGATTTCAAAAAACTCTGGCCAAAATTAAGTCTGGTGTCCAGTTGGGATACCGCTGGTTCCAAAGCTTGGGCCGAGAAATTGCAACAGCGCCTTCCATCTGTGCAATTTGAAGGCAAAGGCCTATGGGCGACTGAAGGTGTGGTGACCATTCCATATAACGATCAATATCCGCTTGCTTATCAGAGTCATTTTTATGAGTTTGAGTATCTTGAAGGTGAGAAGCAGGGCCAGATTATCCCGTCATGGGAACTCAAAGCTGGTGATGTAGTGAGCCCCATTATTACTTCGGGCAATGGTTTACTCCGTTATTGTCTAGATGATTGTTTGCGTGTCACAGGTTTTCTGGAACAAATCCCTTGTTTCGAGTTTCAGGGACGTCGTTTTGGCGTTGATCTGGTGGGAGAGAAACTTGCACCTGAAACGGCGCAACAACTGCTTTCACAACTCAATGAAACGGAATCTAAAGCAATCTCTTTGCTTGCCATAGATACAGAACAACAGGTTAAACCCTTTTATTGTGTCCTGTTTGAAGGAGAAATCCATCACAGCATTAACGATGAATATATCGATCGTATCTTGCGTCAGAACTTTCATTATGAACTTGCCCGCAATCTCGGTCAGTTAGATCAGCCACAGATTCGTCAAGCCAATAATGGTTGGAATGCCTATAAGAAACTGGTCATGTTTGACGGTATTATTGAAGGCAATATCAAGCCTGAACCCTTAAAGAAAATTACCCTGAATAGTTTGGAACAACTATGAAGAAAGGGATGATGCAATTTAATAATCAGCTTTTTAAGTCCACGCATATTGCACTATGCGTGGGGATGTTGTTCGTTTCAAATAACGTGACTGCGATGACTTTAGATGAGGCATTGTCAGCAAGTTTAAGACATGAAAGTCAACTCGAAGTAAGTCGCTTAAGTGTGAATCAATCTACAGCAATGCTTGAGCAGGCCAAACAGCGAGACGGTTTAAAAGTTAATCTGGTCGGGCAACTGGATTATGAGCGGGTGGAAACACCTGCTCAGGTCATGTTTCCAACTGAAGGCAACCGTAAAGGCCGAAGTCTGCAATTACAACTGGATTATCCCGTCTATACCTCTGGACGACATCGCTTAGGGGTTGATGTGGCGAAAAACCAGTTATCTGCGCAGGCGCAGGGTTTATCGGATCAAAGATCAGAAACCATTCTGAATACGGTGATGGTTTATACCGATGTATTAAAAAAGAAAGCGATTTTAGAGCTGCGGAAAAAGACCATGTCTAATCTGCAACGCTCGCTTTATGAATCACAACGACGTTTTGATGTGGGCATGATTACCCGCGCAGATCTGGCACAGGTTTTAGCTCAAGTGGCTCAAGGACAAGCTGATATTACACAGGCGCAATCCAATCTCACCGTAAGTGAAGCACAGTTTTATCAAATTACGGGGGTCACGCCTGAGAATCTTGTGTCGATTAAACATCTTCCCGTCATTTCTAATCAACTGGATGAAATCTTGGCAAAAACCAATCATCATCCTGCTTTGATGCGCGCGAAATACGAGAAGCAAGCTGCCGAGAAACAATATGCTTTAACCAAACGGGAACTCTGGCCTACAGTCATGTTGACCAGCCGTGCGGGCAAGCAGCATGAAGCCAGTTATATCGGTTCTGAAAGTAACAATTACATGGTGGGTGTACAACTGAATGTGCCTTTGTTTGATGATGGTTTGAATCGGGCCAATACGCGAAAAGCACAGGCTGATGTTGACTTAGCCAACCAGAAAATCCGAACGCTTGAGCTTGATCTGAATCAACGCGCACGGACCACATACGCACAATTGCAAACCATTCGACAAAATAAAGAGGCACTTCAAAATGCTATAGATGCGGCGTCGATTGCTTTTGTTTATACCCGAAAAGAGTTTGAGTTAGGTACCAAAACAACCTTTGATTTGCTCAATACCGAACAAAAATTATTGGATGTACAAACCCAGAAAACTGTTAATGAACAGGATGAAGTTGTTTTTGTCTATCAACTTCTTGATCAAATGGGACAATTAAATCAGCTGGTTCCAAACCAGACCACAACACAGGTGAATAATGAATGAAAACAAATCCACCGACATCAACTGAAAACAGCTTGATTACACGTCAAGCCACATTGGCAGATGATCAGGCTTTACGTGAACTGATTGCCGTGCCAATGACCACCAAAGGCGTGCAAATCAGCTTTCAGCGCGAACCAAGCTATTTTAAGGCATCAGATATTTTGTATCGACATAAACTGCATGTGGTGATTGAAGATACTGAGAATCAGAAGAATGTCGCCTGTTACAGCAACGGTCATCGTCCGTGTTATGTCGATAAAGCGGTACAGAATGTGCGATATGCTAGCGATTTGCGGGTTGATCCCAATTATCGGGGCAAATCATTGGTCAAGATTCTTGGTGCACACGTCAAACAGACGCTACATGAACCTGATTTTAGCCAGATGATTATTTTCAATGATAACTATGCCGCAAGAGCTGCCATACAAACCGGTAAAACAGGAATTCCAGATTACTATGATGAAGGTCTGATCGAAACTTTGACTTTGACCCATCTAGGGACAAAACGTGATATTGATGCATTCTTAGAAAAGACCAGTCAACCTGAAACAGGCAACATTCATTCTCGTGTTGCTCAACCAGAAGATATCCCTGCAATGAATACGTTTATTGCAGCAATGGCACAGCACTATAATTTTATTCCTGCTTATAATTTTGAAGAACTGCAAGCAGGGCATCACTATTTTACGGGTCTACAATTGTCAGACTTTCAATTGTATTTCCAGAATGAGAAATTAGTCGGCATGTTTGGATTGTGGGATCAGCATAGCCTGAAACAAACCAAAATCCTGCATTACAGCCCCTTAATTGGTGTATTTCGTCCTGTTTATAATTTATTGACCAAAATCACCAAAGCAATGCCATTGCCGAAACTGGGTGATTCGCTCAAATATCATGTGTTACACAGCTTATTATCTCATCCACAACATTTGGCGCTGCACCATTTAATGCTTGAAGATGCCTATCAACTGTCTAAGCAGAAAGGGGTTGGGGTAATGAGTTTCACCTTGTCACATCAAGATCCACGCTACCAATTGAATCAGTTTTATAAAGGTGAACGATTAACAGGAATGCATGGCTTTATTAGTTTTGCAGGTGATCCACGTCCGAACTTTGATAAGAGTTTAATTCCATATCTGGAAGTTGGGCGGATTTGATTTGATCTATAAAAATGCCTCAAAGTATTGGAAAGTAAACTTTGAGGCATTTTGAGTAGAAGGGGGAAAATTATTGAGCTTTTAAGCTGTTTGCATATTCGACCAGTTGATCAACCACGGTTCCCCAACCTTCAAAGAAGCCCATATCCTCATGCTGTTGGCGGGTTTCCTGAGTTCGATGTCGCGCAATCGCTGTATATTTAGTTGCGCCATTACCCACATCTTCAAGTAATAGAATCGCAGTCATAAATGGATTTTCAGCAGGTTTCCAGTCTTCAGTATAGGTATCAGTAAAAACCAGTTTTTCACCGTCAATCACTTCAAGATAGACACCTTCATTTTTAATTTCATTGCCATCCACATCAAAAGTGGTATTGAATTTTCCACCCACTCTTAAATCAATTTCACAGGCCTTGATCGAGTGAGGGCGAGGAATAAAGAAGTGTTTGATATGCTCCGGCGTGGTCCAGCATTCCCAGACCAGTTCACGGGGCACATCAATCACTCTTTCTAGTTTTAAATCAGTTTTGGGATCCAGTTTCATTTTCTCTTTTCCTTTTTAATTCGAGTGCGTAACGATCAAATTGATTGAGTCTTTGTTCCCAGATGGCTCGTTGTTCACTTAACCAGTTTTGCATAGGCGTAAATGCATCAGGGGCCAAAGCACAAGTTCTGATTCGTCCATTTTTTTCAGAATGAATGAGTCCAGCCTGCTCTAATTTGTTCAAATGCTTTAGAAAAGAAGGCAGGGCCATATCATGTTGTTCAGCCAGTTCAGTGATTGAGGCTGATCCAAAAGACAGCCGCGTTAAGATATCTCTACGCGTTGGATCACTAAGCGCACTGAACAACAAATCGAGTTTAGAATCATACTTAGCCATAGAGCTAAGTATTGAGCATTTATTAATCTGATGTCAATTAAAACTTAGCTTTTTAGCTAAGTTTTTTAAAGATGAACGCTATCATTTTGTTTTTAATATTTATTCACCAATAAGATACCGATGAAACTGAGAACTGCACCCACAGCCATTGATCCAGTAATCGGTTCTTTCAGTATAAAAAAGGCCAGTAACACAGCAAAAATCGGAACAAGATTGGTAAAAATAATGGTTTTGGATGCTCCAATGGCATGAATGGCTTGTGCATACCAGATGAAGGCCAATACGGTACCCAAAGCACCTAAATAAAGAACAGCTAGCCAACTGTTCAATGAGATATTCATAAGCGTTTTATAACTTAACTCAGGTATTGAACTGATAAAAAGAAATGCGGTCCCCCAAAGGACGGCGTATGTGGTCATGGTCAATGCCGATGTATTTGTGTGCTTCAAGCACAAGGTATAAATCACCCAACTGAATACCGCACCACACATCATCATTTCACCAAGCCCAAAAGACTGTTGTAAGGCATTAAATACTTCACCGCGAGTTACCACCAGCAGTGTTCCAACTAGGGCAATACAGACACCAAGATATTTGATTCTGCTTAACTTTTCGTGAAAGAAAATACGCATGATCAAGACAGTCAGAATAGGTGACAAACTGACAAACAAAGCTGTTCGACCTGCCGCAATTCGGGAAAGCGCAGCAAAGAAAAACAGGTTATAAGTGCATATTCCAGTTAAGCCCATCAGAATTGCATAAATATGCTGTTGAGTGGAAAGACGGGGAAAGCCGCCTGTTGTTTTGATCAGTAAAATAAGCAGCAAGATGGCAGCAATGGAGAAGCGTAACAGTGCAGATAAAGCTGGAGAAACTTCTGCGGCAAGAATACGTCCAGCAATAAAGGTGCCACCCCACATCAAAGCTACACAGATCAATTTAAAATAAACAGTACAACGTGGCAGCAAAATTGCGAAATGGCGCATGAGGTTTTTAATCAATACAGAATTAAAGCAAATCGTAAAACTAATTTATCTTTATAGTAAAATGAGCTTTTACTCATGAATGGTCTATCATGACACTAACTCAACTCGAAATCTTTTCAAAACTGGCAGAATTAAAAAACTTTACCCTGACCGCACAGCAACTGAATATTTCACAGTCTGCGATTTCACATGCACTGAAATCCTTGGAAAAGAAATGGGAAACTCAACTATTTTATCGCAATAACAATGAAGTTGAACTCACTGTAGCAGGGCAAGGTTTGCTGCCTTATGTGAATGAAATGCTCAGTGTCTCAACCATCATTCATCAACAGGTCATGAACCTCAAAGGCTTTAAAACAGGGAGTTTGCGTATCGGCTCCTTTGGCGCATCTTCTTCCAATGTACTGCTTCCATTAATTTTAGAAAATTTTAGTCGGGAATATCCTGAGATTGACGTGTTGATTTATGAAGGAACAGATAAAGAGGTGTTGCAATGGATAGATGAGCGCAAAGTTGATCTTGGTTTTGTGGTTTTACCTGAGACTCGCTTTGATACTTTTGCTGTATTGGAAGATATCTTTGTGGCTTTGATACCAAAGCATTTACCGATTGCACAGCAAAGTGCAGTCAAACTAGAAGAATTGATGGATTATCCTTTTATTTTGACCAGTGCAGGCAGTCAAAATCATGTGCTGGAATTATTTAGAGCGGCTCAACTGACACCTCAAGTGAAGTATCATTTCTCTCAAATCCTGTCGATTTTAAATATGGTAAATAGCAATGCAGCGGTATCTATTGTGGCTGATTTATCCCTTGATCAAAACATTCTGCAACTGTATCCCAATATCGTAAAACGACCATTATCACCAAATATTAAACGCTCAATTGGCTTGGCTGTGAAGAACAAGCAGCAAATGACACCGATTGCAAAAGCATTTATTGAGATTGCAACACAACTGTAAATATCCGGTTAAATCATCAACAAGTCAGCTGACTGTTCATAAAAAGGCTAGAAAAACAGAC
Source organism: Acinetobacter sp. NRRL B-65365 (assembly GCF_001605865.1). Taxonomy (NCBI): domain Bacteria; kingdom Pseudomonadati; phylum Pseudomonadota; class Gammaproteobacteria; order Moraxellales; family Moraxellaceae; genus Acinetobacter; species Acinetobacter sp. NRRL B-65365. The sequence goes on from NZ_LRPD01000031.1 coordinate 11,262, forward strand.
AAAAGTTATCAATTACACAAAATACTTCTATAATAGCGGCCATTATTACTAAGGTCAGTGTTCGATCGTGCTTAAATGATCTTAGCTACAGCTTTATTTTTAAGTCTATTTCATATCTACGATTCGGCTTATCAATCAATATTTTCACTCTTGTGTGCTTGCAACGCATAAGAATATTTAGGTGTTCGCATGGAAATTAAGGTTAATTATCTCGACAATCTTCGACAAGAGGCGAAGTTTGATGATTTTACGGTAATCGCCGATCAGCCCATTCGCTATAAGGGCGATGGCTCTGCGCCCGGTCCATTCGACTATTTCCTTGCTTCATCTGCGTTGTGTGCGGCTTATTTTGTCAAAGTGTATTGTGCTGCGCGTGACATTCCAACGGATAACATTCGTTTATCACAAAACAATATTGTCGATCCTGAAAACCGCTATAAACAGATTTTTAAAATTCAGGTTGAACTCCCAGCCGACATTTCTGAAAAAGACCGTCAAGGCATCTTGCGTTCAATTGATCGCTGTACCGTAAAAAAGGTGATTCAGACTGGCCCTGAATTTGTAATTGAAGAAGTGGAAAGTATTGATGCAGATGCACAAGCGTTGCTGATGCCAAGCCTGACTTCAGAAAACAATACCTATATTCTGGGCAAAGACCTGCCGCTAGAACAAACCATTGCCAATATGTCTGAGATTTTGGCTGGTTTAGGCATGAAGATTGAAATTGCATCATGGCGTAATATTGTGCCGAATGTGTGGTCCTTACATATTCGTGATGCGCAGTCTCCAATGTGTTTTACCAATGGTAAAGGCTCAACGAAAGAAAGTGCTTTAGCATCGGCTTTAGGTGAATTCATTGAACGTTTAAACTGTAATTTCTTCTATAACGACCAGTTCTGGGGTGAGGAAATTGCCAATGCAGAATTTGTGCATTATCCAGATGAAAAATGGTTTAAGCCGGGTCCAAATGGCGAATTACCACAAGAAATTCTGGATGAATATTGTTTAGAAATTTATAACCCTGATGATGAATTACTGGGCACACATCTGTACGACACCAACTCAGGCAATACTGAACGTGGTATCTGTTCATTACCATTTGTACGTCAATCTGATAATGAAACGGTGTATTTCCCATCGAATTTGATTGAGAATTTATATCTCAGTAATGGCATGAGCGCAGGGAATACCTTGGTTGAAGCTCAGGTTCAGTGCTTATCTGAAATTTTTGAACGCGCGGTAAAACGTGAAATTCTGGAAGGTGAAATTGCTTTGCCAGACGTACCACAAGAGGTATTGGCCAAATACCCAGCTATCGTAGCAGGTATCCAAGGTCTGGAAGAACAAGGCTTCCCAGTACTTGTCAAAGATGCTTCATTAGGCGGTCAATTCCCTGTAATGTGTGTGACGCTAATGAACCCACGTACAGGCGGTGTCTTTGCCTCATTTGGCGCGCACCCTAGCTTTGAAGTCGCTTTAGAACGTAGTTTGACTGAGTTATTGCAAGGCCGTAGTTTCGAAGGACTAAACGACTTACCGCAACCGACTTTCCAAAGCAATGCCGTCACTGAGCCAAATAATTTTGTTGAGCATTTCATCGACTCAAGTGGCTTGGTTTCATGGCGTTTCTTTAGCGCTAAATCCGATTATGACTTTGTCGAGTGGGACTTCACCAATGAAGGTGAAAACTCCAATGCTGAAGAAGCAGCTGAGTTATTTGGCATTCTTGAGGAAATGGGCAAAGAAGTCTACATGGCGGTGTATGAGCACTTAGGTGCAACAGCATGTCGTATTCTGGTACCTGATTATTCTGAAATTTATCTGGTTGAAGACCTGATTTGGGACAATACCAATAAAGCCTTATTATTCCGTGAAGATATTCTCAATCTACATCGTTTAGATGAAACACAGCTGGAAGCATTGGTCGAGCGTTTAGAAGAATGCGAACTGGATGATTACACTGAAATCACCACATTGATTGGTATTGAGTTTGATGACAATACCGTTTGGGGTCAGTTAACGCTGCTTGAATTGAAGTTATTGATCTATGTTGCATTGCAACAGTTTGAAGAAGCCAAAGAACTGGTTGAGACCTTCTTGCAGTACAACACCAACACGGTAGAACGCGGTTTATTCTATCAGTGCATGAATGTCGTGCTTGAAGTCTTGCTCGATGATGAAATGGAACTGGAAGATTACGTGGTCAATTTCCGTCGTATGTTTGGCAATGAACGTATGGATGCAGTGGTTGGTTCGGTTGAAGGTAGTGTTCGCTTCTATGGTTTAACACCAACCAATATGCAACTGGAAGGACTTGATCGTCATTTACGTTTAATCGACAGCTATAAAAAATTGCACAAAGCGCGTGCTAAAGCAGTTGGCTTAAATATCTAAAACACGTTAAATATTCATTTAAAAAGTGCATGTTGATCATGCACTTTTTTATTTTCATGATTTCATATCATTTTATAGATAACAGTTTAAAACGCTTGACCTTACTATAATGGGAACGTTTATATTAGGTTCATATCCTCATCTGATTGGAGTTGTATGATGGAATTTCATGTAGAAAATATGACCTGTGGTGGCTGTGCACGTGGCGTAACGCGCGCGATTCAGGAAGTGGATGCCAATGCAAAGGTCATCACTGATCCACCTAACCGTAGTGTAAAAGTAGAAACCACAGCATCACAACAGCAAGTGGCTGATGCATTAGCAGAAGCAGGTTTTCCACCACGTTAATCTGTATCTAATCAAAAAGCGGCTGATATAGCCGCTTTTTTTAATTTCAAGAAAATGCTAAAAAATTAAAAGGCTATATTTCTATAGCCTTGTAATAAATCTTATTTGCGCCCAGTTAAGGGTGAAAGCGAGAGCAGATCATTATGATGGTGGATATCTTTCATTTCATGACTCGGTTCTCTCAAGCCCTCAAGAATTGGACAGTCGGGACGATTGTCACCAGCGCAGCAATCCACCAAAGTTTGTAAGGTTTGCGCCATTTGCTGTAAATCCTGAATGCGTTCTTCTAACTTATGGATATGCGACTGAGCCAGATGTTTTACATCCGCGCTATGCCTATTGCGATTGTTCCATAAATCCAGCAGATCGGTAATTTCTGCTACCGAGAAGCCCAATTCACGACTACGTTTAATAAATTTCAAACGCTCAACATCATTATCTGAATAAGAGCGATAACCTGCATTGCTACGTCCAGCCGCTGGAATCAAACCTATCTGCTCGTAATAACGGATCATTTTGGCAGTCACACCAGAAGCCTGAGATACTTTACCAATATTCATAACATCCTCCATTAGCTACTGCGTGTAGATGGTGGCTGGAAACGACGTAAGCGCAATGCATTACCCAGCACAAAGACACTAGATAGTGCCATCGCACCCGCTGCAAAGATAGGTGACATCAGGATACCATAGGCTGGATAGAGTAGCCCTGCAGCCACAGGAATCAACAGGGTATTGTAAGCAAAGGCCCAAAACAGGTTCTGGTGAATATTGCCAATCGTCGCTTTTGATAAAGCAATGGCATTGGCTACACCTTGCAGATTGCCTGACATCAACACCACATCCGCAGACTCAATCGCAACATCTGTGCCCGTACCAATGGCAAGACCTACATCCGCTTCTGCTAGCGCAGGGGCATCATTAATACCATCACCGACAAAGGCAATATTGCCATATTTTGCTTTTAACTGTTGTATTGCTTTGACTTTGCCTTCAGGTAGAACTTCTGCAATCACTTCGTCGATGCCCAGTTGTTTGGCAATCGCATGGGCCGTACGCGCATTGTCACCCGTAATCATGGCCACTTTTAAACCGAGCTGATGTAATGCCTGAATGGCTGCTGGTGTTGACTCTTTAATCGGATCTGCGACAGCGATAATTCCAGCAAGTGCGCCATCAATGGCAACATAGAGTGGCGATTTGCCTTCATCACCTAAACGTTGTGCTGTAGCCGCAAAAGGTGCAACATCAATACCCATTTGAGTCATATAGCGATCTGCACCAATCTGAATGGCCTGACCATTTACGCTGGCGTCAACACCCATACCTGTCACTGACTCAAACCGCTCAACTTGCGGAAGTCCCAGTTGTTGCTGTTTCGCTGCATCGACAATGGCTTTAGCAATCGGATGTTCTGAGCGCGCTTCAACAGCCGCAACCAGACTCAACACCTCATCGCGTTGAAAAGAGGGAGTCACTTCAAAATCTGTCAGTACAGGATGACCTTCGGTTAATGTGCCTGTTTTATCCACCGCAACCACTTGAGCATCTTTTAGCAATTGTAAAGCTTCGCCTTTACGGAACAATACACCTAACTCTGCGCCACGACCTGTACCGACCATAATCGAAGTTGGCGTTGCCAATCCCATTGCACATGGACATGCGATAATCAGTACCGCAACAGCATTGACCAAAGCGAAAGTTAAAGCCGGTGATGGCCCAAAAATCAGCCAGACTAGGAAAGTCAGTAGGGCAGCCAACATGACGGCAGGCACAAACCATAATGTCACTTTATCCACCACTGCCTGAATCGGCATTTTAGAGCCTTGCGCTTGCTCAACCAGACGGATAATTTGCGCAAGCATGGTGTCACCACCCACAGCCAGCGCTTTAAAACTCAAGTTGCCATTTTGGTTAATGGTTCCGCCCACCACCTGACTGCCAATATTCTTCTCAACAGGAATAGGCTCGCCTGTAATCATAGATTCATCGACGAAGCTTTGACCTTCAACCACCTCACCATCGACAGGGATTCGTTCCCCAGGTTTCACCATCACTACGTCACCCGCAACCACTTGATCGATTGGAATGTCAATGATTTCTCCATCTCGTGAAACATGAGCAACTTTTGCCTGTAAGCTAACCAAACGTTGAATTGCTTCCGAAGTTCGACCTTTGGCTTTGGCTTCAAGAAACCGTCCTAATAGGATTAAAGCCACAATAACGGCTGCTGCTTCATAGTAAACATTGACGGTTCCTGCTGGCAGTAGCGTCGGTGTAAAAGTAGCGACCAGTGAGAAGAGATAAGCGGCTAAAGTCCCGACTGCCACCAAAGAGTTCATATCGGGTGCTAAACGGAATAAGGCAGGAATGCCTTTACTATAAAAACGTCGACCCGGAATAATCAGGACTAAAGTGGTTAAAACAAATTGTAAGTACCAACTGTTTTGAATCCTAATGCTGTGTTCAATCAGATGATGAACACCCGGAATCAGGTGAGAACCCATTTCCAGAATAAACACAGGTAAGGCCAGAATCGTGGCAAGAATCAGGTCACGTTTGAGTTCAGCTCTTTCCTGATCTTTCTTCTCAAGTTGTTCTGTTTGATCTGGAGCCGCCGCCTGAATTTCTTTGGCATCGTAACCCGCCTTGTCAATCGCTGCGATGAGGCTTTCAATACTGGCTGTACCATTTACGGTTGCACGTTCTGTAGCGAGATTGACATTGGCTGTTTTTACGCCTGCTACAGCATTCAATGCTTTTTCAACCCGACTCACACACGAAGCACAGGTCATCCCCTCAATAGAAAGCTCTACTGTATTGGCAGGGACGCCATAACCTGTTCGCTCAATTGCCTGAATCAGTACTTGTCGATCTATCGGTTTAGCCAAGGTGATATCTGCACGTTCAGTGGCTAAATTCACGGAGGCGGATTGTACGCCTTCAACTTTTTTTAAGGCAGTTTCGACACGACCGACACAACTGGCGCAGGTCATTCCTTCAACTTGAAGTGAAACTTTTATATTTTTAGTCTCTGTATTTGTTTGGGTTTCCATAAGTAAGACCTATAGAGCTAATTCTGATTGCTTAAAGCATAGACCTTAACATTATGGGAAGGTCAAGAGAGGATTTTCAATTTTTAAGCTATATCTGTTTAGCTCGTCAAATTTATTATTTTCATCGCATTTTAAAAAAGCAAAATGAATGGCCTTTGAATGGAAATATATGTTTTTTAATTAGAATGATTGATGTGCGATATTGGGCTATGAATTAAAGCATCTAAAGAAAAATGATTGAAATACAGTTTTTGATCTCAATGATCGACCATTCATACCCCCAGCGAATGTCCGATCACCATACATATTTTATTTATGAGAAGAATCGAGCTTGTAGGGTAGAGGCTGTCGCAAAAATCTTTTGATATCCCTGTGGCAAAATCCGTTGCAAGATATCAACTGCTTTTGCATCTGCACCAATCAATAAACGACGTTTATTTTTGCGCACGGCTGTCAGGATCTGTTTTGCGGCTTCATCGGCGGAAGTTCTCAGTATTTTGTCAAAAGCAGCCTGACTGTTTGCTGGGTCTAGCCCTAAAATTTCGACACTATTATTAATACGGGCAGCTTTAACAATATTGGTGCGAATCCCGCCGGGATGCACACACGTTGCACTGACACCTGAACCTTGTATATCCAATTCTTGCCGCAAAGATTCGGTAAAGCCCCGAACTGCAAACTTACTGGCATTATAAGCACTTTGCGTTGGTTGCGCAGTCAAGCCAAACATGCTGGAAATATTGATGATATGACCGTCACCACTTTGTTTCAGGTAAGGCAGGAACTCTTTGGTGCCATACACCACACCCCAGAAATTAATCCCGATCAGCCATTCAAGATCATCGTAGCTAACACCTTCCGCGGTACTGCCCATAGCTACACCCGCATTATTAAAGATCAGATTAACCTGCTGATGCTGTTCAGCAATCGTTTTAGCCCAATCTGCCATTTCTTGTCGATTAGCGACATCGACTACTTGGGTGCTGACTTTGACTGGATATGTTTTTAATAGATTCTGCGTCTTGGCTAGACCCAGTTCATTTACATCAGATAAAGCCAGATGGCAGCCTTGTTTTGCCAACGCCACCGCAAGTGCTTGACCAATCCCTGAACCAGCGCCTGTAATGGCTGCGACCTTGTTATGAAATGTTTTCATTTAAACCGCCATTTGTTGTTCTAAAAGTTGTGGCTGAACATGAGTATGAGCTGACTTTGCGACCTGATGATAATTTTCCAGATCGAAGCGACGGGTACGCTGACGATATTCCAAGGTGAAGCCCGGCCAGTTATTGGTATTTTTCCCTGTCGCAGTTTGATACCAGCTGGTGCAACCTTGTGACCACATAGTTGATTTCATCCGTTCCTGAATTTCCTGATTAAACTGTGTCTGGATTTCAGCCTTAATATCTGTAAAGCAAAGCTGATTGCGAATATGTGCCTGAATTGCATCCAGAATATAGTTCACCTGACTTTCAATCATATAGACGATTGAGTTATGACCAAGATTGGTGTTCGGGCCATACAACATAAAGAAATTCGGGAAGCCATTCACCGTTAAGCCCAAATAAGCTTCAGCACCATCGGTCCATTGGTCTTTTAATTTTTTACCTTTAAGTCCGGTGATTTGCATCGGTGCCATAAACTCGGTTGCGGCAAATCCTGTTCCATAAATAATGGTATCTACTTCGCGTAATTTGCCATCTTTATCGACAATACCATTTTCAGTGACTTCCTGAATTGCGGTATTGATGACCTCAACATTAGGACGAACCAGACTACGGTACCAATGGTTTGAAATCAGAATTCGTTTACAGCCAATCGGATAATCAGGCATCAGACGATGACGAAAATGTGGATCTTTAATTTCTTCGCGGATATGTCGCTGGAAAATATATTCGGCTAATGGAATCTCATTTAAGGTTGCGGTGAAGCTTTTGAGGCGGATCTCGTTATAACTATATTGAAATACGCGATCGAGGCTTTGCAAAATGGGAAGTTTTTGAAATGCTTTTCGTTCCAGTTTTGAATAAACACGGTCTGGTTTTGGAATGACATAAGGAGCAGAACGTTGATAAATATCTAAATGAACCACTTGCTTGACGATCTCTGGTACAAACTGGATCGCACTGGCACCTGTCCCAATGACTGCGACACGCTTATTATTCAGGTCATAGTCATGATCCCAGCGCGCCGAATGGAAAGCTTTGCCTTTGAAATTGTCCAGACCTTTAATTTTCGGGTATGCAGGGCGGTTGAGCTGACCAACCGCGGCAATTAGAAATTCCGCCTCAAATTTTTCCCCAGTTAAACTCTGGATATGCCAAACACCTTGAGTTGCATCAAAATCAGCGCTGGCAATTTCAGTATTAAACTGGATATGCGGGTACAGTTGATATTTTTCTGTGCAATGTTTTAAGTATTGATGAATTTCTTGTGAGGAGCCATAACGGTTTTTCCAACCCAGTTCCTGCTCAAAAGAAAAGGAGTACAGATGAGAAGGCACGTCACAGGCTGCACCGGGATAGGTATTGTCACGCCAGACACCACCGACATCATTGGCTTTTTCAAATAAGCTAAATTGTTCAAATCCAGCAAGTTTGAGCTGAATAGCCAGACCTAATCCGCCAAAGCCTGTGCCGATAATGGCGATACGAATATTTTTATTTGAAGATAATTGTTGTTTCAACATAACTGACTCAAGTGAAAATTATCATGTATTACATGCAGAATAATCGTTTCATGCATTGATTTAGAGGATGGATGAGGACAAAATATTGTGATTAGCGGACATGGAGAAGACGCTTGAAGTACTTATGGACCTACGAACGAAGTATCCATAGTGTTCGCCTGATGGCTGATTTTGCCGCAGAGTTCGGGGTCAGCCATCAGCAGATTCTGAAAGGAACAGGCTTAGAACAACAGCAATTACTTGATCCCAATACACTGGTGACAGGCCAGCAAGAATTACAACTGATCCGCAATCTGGTAGAGAAATTCGGGCAAAGGCCTTTGCTAGGGCTGGAAATCGGCACACGTTATCACTTTACGACTTTTGGTTCTTTAGGACTTGCTTTGATCAGTAGTGCCAATATTCGTGAAGCTTTGAGCTTTGCATTGGCCTATTTTCCCTTATCCTTTGCTTTTAGCCAGTTTCTGGTATCGGAACAAGCCGAGACCCAGAGTGTTCAAATTGAAATTGTGGTGGATGAAGGGATTCCAAAAACGTTATGGCCATTTATTATTGAACGCGATGTGGCCGCACTCATTACTGTGCAACGCGATTTAATGCAGGATCATCTCTGTCAAAAAGTAGTATTTTCTTTTCCGCTTCGGGGAGAAATGCAGCCTTATACCGCGCTATTTGGCGTTACCCCAGAATTTGGCGGATTAAAAAACCTTATTGTCCTAAACGCAGAAAAAATAGATCAGAAGTTGAGTATGGCCAATGAACTGGTGTTACATGCTGCAGAAGAACAATGTCGACAGACGCTGGATAAACGACAATCACAAAAGAAATATACCCATCAGGTTCAGCAAGTATTGATGAATAATAAAGGGCAAATCCCGTCTATGGAGGACGTTGCGGATCGATTGCACTTAAACTCACGTACCTTGCGCCGTTATTTGGCCCAAGAGCAGGTGACATTTCTCCAGATCAGGGAAGAGGTTCGAAAAATTCTTGCAGACTATTATTTGTCTTTAACCCAAACCTCCATTGAGCAAATTTCTGAATGGTTAGGCTATGCAGAGCCAGCCAGTTTCATTCATGCCTACAAACGCTGGTATGGTAAAACCCCGCATGCGACCCGACTAAAAAATAAAGTATAGAAATTTACAGTGGATTGATCTATAAAAGGAGTTGGTTGTTTTTTCAGCCTGCTGAATGGAATCAGTTTAGATTTAAATCTGGATAACAAAAATATTTTTATGCGTCATTTTTAATAAAACGGTCAGTCTATGCTTTTAGAACACGATTTAAGTCCATCGGAGTTTACGCTTTTTTCCGAAATACTTTGGAAATTAGGCGCGCAAAAAGGACAGGAAAGCTTACGCGAAACAATCATTGCAGATATTGCGACTTTGTTACGTGCTGATTTTGCAGCATCTTATATCTGGGATGCCAAACATCATTTATCCAGAAAAGGCATCATGTGGCAAATTGATCCCAAAGCCATCACGGAATATGACCAAATCTGGCAATATGATGATCCGATCACAGCCCAACTTCGACAGCGACAACATCCGACCTTTGTTCATGAAATCATTTCTTTTTCCGCGCTCAAGAAAACCGATTATTACAATGAGTTTTTAAAACCTTATGGTTTGTATCACGGTCTAAATGTTTATTTTGTTCGAAATAATATGGATATCGGAGACCTACGTATCTGGCGTGCCAAAGATTCAATCATGTTCAATGAGCGGGAGAAAAGGATCCTCAATTTACTGGAAACTTATCTGACCCAAGCCTTAGCAATGGATTTATCCACTCAGTATTGTTTAACTCCACGCGAGCAGGAGGTTGCAACTTTAGTGGCGAAAGGATTAAGCGATAAGTACGTTGCCAATTTACTGGATATTGGCTTCACCACGGTCAGGACGCACCTTAAAAACGCCATGCAAAAAATGGGTTGCCATAATCGTACCGAAATGGCACGGCTCATCCATTGTTAAACCACTCCTCAATTTTGAGGATATCCTCGGAATTTACAACTGTACTAAATTAGCAAAACAATTACTTAAATGGATTTTAAGTCACTATGCTAAACATGAATGAAAAAGTAAATTCGGATCAAATCATTCACCTGAATAAAGCCACCATTGGCGAAATTACCCGTCTGGTACAAGAGCGTAAAGTCACTTGCGAACAACTCGTCCACCACTATTTTGACAACATTGAAAAGCAGCAAGCCTTAAATGCTTTTATTCAGACGGATAAAGCAGCAGCTATTCAGCAAGCACAATTTTGGGATCAATCTATCCGTGAGGGTCATGCTTGTCCTGCCTTGATCGGGGTCTTGCTTGCCGTAAAGGATAATATTCATGTCGCAGGTTTTCCGAATACAGCGGGAACACCAGCCTTGGCAGATTTCAGACCCAAAACCACAGCGCCAGTGATTCAGGCCCTGACTGATCAAGGGGCGATTATTGTTGGTAAAGCTCATATGCATGAATTGGCATTTGGTGTGACAGGTTATAACACCGCAATGCATATTGACGGCGTAATCGGCACGCGTAATGCGGTTAATCCTTCACATATTGCAGGCGGTTCTTCTTCTGGCAGTGCCGTTGCAGTTGCTGCAGGAATGGTGCCAATTGCCATCGGAACCGATACAGGTGCATCCGTCCGATTACCGAGTGCCTTAAATGGTTGTGTTGGCTTCCGCCCAACAGTTGGACGCTATACTCAAGCAGATATCACCCCGATTTCGCATACACGTGATACAGCAGGGCCTATGGCGCATTGTATGGCTGATATTATTCTGATTGATCAGTTAATTGCACCATCAGCTCAGCCTATTGCATTGCCTGCACGACCGATCAGGCTCGGAATCAATGCCTACTTTTGGGAGAATCTGGATGAAGATGTCCATGAACAGGCACATACAGCGCTACAACTATTAAAAACGGCAGGTATCGAAACTGTTCCTGTGGATATGCCAGATTTGGCTCAGCTCAACCACAGTATTTCATTTCCTTTGGTGATTTATGAAGGTAAATATGACCTGATTGCGTATTTAAAACATCATGAAATTGAGATGAGTTTGGAAGCTATGGTCGAGCAGATTTCCAGTCCAGATGTAAAACATATTTTTCAACAAAATATATTGCCTGAAATGTTGACGGATGAAACAGGGCAATCGCTACCCGTTCAACCTTTGTATCAAAAGGCGATTCAGGAAGCTCAACCACAACTGCTAGCGCTCTATCAAACTACCTTTGAGAATCATCAACTTGATGCTTTGATTTTTCCAACCTCTCCAATTGTGGCACCACTTGTGGATGAGCAGGTTAGCTCCATTGAACTTTTCCAAACACTGATTCGTAATACCGATCCGGGCAGTAATATTGGCTTACCAGGGCTTAGTTTACCCATTGGTCTAGGGAAAAAATCACAACTTCCTGTGGCACTGGAAATCGATGGCTTACCTCATACGGACCAGCAACTTCTGGCAATTGGACAAGTGCTGGAACAGATTTTTAGCAGCTTAAATGATCGCTAACATCACTTCATTTTCAGTACATCGCCCGTTTAATTGAAGACGGGTTTTGTATTACTGAAAATAAGCACTGATAGCGTTGTGGCTCAATCGATAAGTGAAAAGGATACAAATTGAAATGGCAAATCCCCAGGTGCAAAACTAGTATTAGACTGACTTTATAAAAAAATTGGTTTAAGTTTATTTTATGTTTTTAAAGAAAATTTTAGGTGTATGTATTTTAAGTAGCCTATTTGCAATGAGTGGCTGTCAAAAAAACGAGCAACATTCCAAAGAAAAAACTGAAGATGTGAATCAATCTGGTTTAAAACTGGATGCAGCACAGATGATGACGCACTTACATGCTTTTGAACATATTGCCAAACAGCATGGTGGCAATCGTGCAGTGGGCACGCAAGGCGGTTTAGCGAGTGCAGATTACATTTTAGATCAAGCCAAGAAAGCTGGTTTTAGTACAGAGGTTCAGACTTTCGAAAATCGCGAAAAGACCAAAGGCCAGAATATTATTGTGGAGATTCCGGGAGAGTCAAAACAAAATATTATTTTACTGGGGGCGCATTATGACTCGGTCAAAATGGGACCTGGCATCAATGACAATGCTTCTGGTGTCGCCTTATTACTTGAGTTGATGACACAATTGTCGACTCAAAAAATAAAGCCTAAACATACTATTTATCTGGCATTCTGGGATTCAGAAGAAGTGGGAATCGCAGGCTCTCAAGCTTATGTGAAAAAACTGACTGCCGAGCAATTAAAAGCGATTAAAGCCTATATCAACTTGGATATGGTTGGCACCAAAGATCCTGAAATCTTGATTGCAGATGGGGATAAATCCTCTGTAGACGAGATGGAAAAAATGTTAAAAGAACGTGGCATGCAGGAGCAGGACTATAAGCCTTTACTCGATGGTTTACGCAGTCTTCCAAGCCATAGCGGTGACTTAGCCTTAGAGAATATGCTCAAAGAATTTTTTAAAACTAAGAATCTAAAAATTAAAGAAGATGTCTCCACCTTAACTGCAAGTGATACGGCTCCTTTTTTAGGTAAAGTTCCAGTGACTGCTGTCATCTTGTTTAATGAACAAATGAAAGGGGACGAGCTTGAGTTCGCGCCGTGCTATCACAAAGCATGTGACACCATTGAACAGGTTGATCCCAAGTCAATGCAACTGGCAGGTGATGCCGTCATTCATTTATTGAAATCACTCGATAAAAATTAAATTTGAGCGTGTTGTACACAATAAAAAAGGAAATCGTGTGATTTCCTTTTTTATATAAATCTTCGTATTTCTATTTAATTTTGGCTTGTCGCTGTGCGATATATTTCTCGTTAAAGAAGCCACCAAAAGGAATAAAGGCCAAAATAAATAATCGAAGCAATTCAGCTTTTGACCACACCGCAGCCGTGCTGATCAAATTCCACAAATAGAAAAGAAATGCCACGCCGTGGATTGGTCCCATAATTTTGGTGGCAACAGGCAAATCAAATGCGTATTTAACAGGAATCGCAACGGCAAATAGAAGTAATAAAGTCACAGCCTCAAGGATGGAAGCCAAACGTAAACGTTGCAATTTTTGGGTGGTAGCACTCATAACATCGTCTCAGGAGATTAATAAAACCATAAAAATGACTGAAGCATATCATCTTTATCGCTCATCACCTTGAGAGACTAGGTAACAGACTTGAAAGATAAGCATATTTAAACAACAAGTTCTATTCAGCTAAGTGATAATTTTAAAATTGATTGGTTTATAAAATTGTTTTTATTATAGTAATTTCAATATCTTATATAAATTATCAGTGTGCAAGCATGATTCATAAAATTCTTTCATAGATTGATGTTATGCAACTTGTTGCATAAAAATATTTGTCCCGATATGATCAGGTGAAGCAACAATCAGGCGTTGATAATTTAAATGGCTTGATGAACGTATTGAAATAAAAATTTATCTTAAAAAGGGCATATTTCATGTCAAACATTCCAGAAGTACTCAAGCACTTAAGACTTCCTGTTATTGGATCTCCATTATTTATCATTAGCACACCTCAACTGGTGCTTGCTCAATGTAAAGCTGGAATCGTTGGCTCCATGCCTGCGCTAAATGCACGTCCAGCAGAAAAGCTGGAGGAATGGCTAAAAGAAATTACAGACGGAATTGCAGAACATAATGCCTTACACCCAGACCGTCCCGCAGCGCCATTTGCGATTAACCAGATTGTGCATAAAAGTAATAATCGTCTCGAACATGACATGGAACTGATTGTTAAATATAAAGTTCCGATTGTTATTACCTCTTTGGGCGCTCGAACTGAAATTAATGATGCAACGCATAGTTATGGTGGCGTAGTCTTGCATGATGTGATTAATAATCGCTTTGCCCAAAAAGCCATAGAAAAAGGTGCTGATGGCTTAATTGCAGTAGCCGCAGGTGCAGGTGGACATGCAGGCGTAAAGAGCCCATTTCCATTAATTCAGGAAATTCGAGAATGGTTTGATGGGCCTTTAGCTTTATCTGGAGCAATTTCTACAGGGGATGCCATTTTGGCAGCGCAAGCGATGGGTGCTGATTTTGGTTATATTGGCTCTGCATTTATCGCAACTCATGAAGCCAATGCAACGGATGCTTATAAACAGGCCATCGTTGATCATAATTCAGATGAAATTGTCTATTCCAACTTATTTACTGGCGTACATGGCAACTATTTAGCACCAAGTATTCGTGCAGCAGGGCTTGATCCAGCCAATTTGCCCGAAGGTAATTTGAAGGACATGGATTTTAGTACTTCCAGTGAAGATGGCACACAGCATAAAGTGAAAGCGTGGCGAGACATCTGGGGATGTGGGCAAGGCCTAAATGCGGTGAAAGCAACCACATCGGTTGCCGAGCTGGTTGATCGTCTTGAAAGAGAATATCGAGCAGCTAGACAACGTTTAATGCTGAATAATATTTAATTAAAGAAAGAGCTAAAAGCAATACTTTTAGCTCTTTTCAAAGCCATATTATTTTTTCACGATTAATGCCAGCTTGCCGACATGTTGTCCCTGATTTAAGAGTTCATGGGCCTGACGAGCCTGCTCCAGATCAAAAGATTGATAAAGCAAAGGCTTGATTTGTCCTTTGGAAATTAAAGGCCAAACTTTTTCCTGCAAGGCAGACATGACTTCCGCTTTAGCTTCGGATGATTGTGAGCGTAAAGTTGCGCCTGTATGCGTCAGGCGTTTTGCTAACATCGGAAAAATATTAAGGTTCTGCGCGAGACCTTTTAATACACCAATTTGTAAAATGGTGCCATTCATCGCGGCAACGTCATAATTTCGCTGAATATAATCACCCGCAATAATGTCCAGTACGAAGTCTACGCCTTTACCATCGGTATGTTTCTTGACTTCTTCAACAAAGTCTTTTTCGTGATAATTAATAGCAACATCCGCACCAAGTTCCAGACTGGCTTTTTGATGTGCTTCACTAGAAACCGTAGTAAAAATTTGTGTGGCGCCAAATGCTCGGGTCAACATGGTTGCTGTCGTGCCAATACCAGAAGTACCACCATGAATTAAAATCGAACTATTCGGGCGAAATTTAGCGTGCTGGAATAAATGCGACCAAACTGTCATAAAGGTCTCAAGTAATATACCGCCTTCCACCAAAGTCAGTCCTTCGGGAATAAAAAGAACATTATCTTGATGAGCGACAACATATTCAGCATAACCACCGCCAGGTACGAGAGCACACACTTCGTCGCCCGCTTTAAATTTGCTGACAGATTTTCCCACCTGTTTCACAATGCCTGAAACTTCCAGTCCCGGAATATCGGTCACGCCAGGCGGAGGGGCATATAAGCCCTGACGTTGCATCACATCTGGGCCATTGATACCAGCGGCAACCACTTCGATTAATATTCCTTCATCACTCAATTCCGGCATAGGTCTTTCACTGACCGTAATGACTTCCGGGCCACCCGCACCGTTAAACGTAATACATTTCATGAGACTGTACCTTATTCGATATTTTATAAATTTGCGTAAAATCGCAGTGGTAGAATGAGAATAGAAAACTGCCACTGCATGGAGTTCAATTAAACATCAGATTTTTTCTTGCCTAATGTGACGGCGAGTGCCAGTTCCATAAATTTGCCAAACGGGGCATGTAACAGGCTTGGAAAATTCCAGCGTCCTTGATCAAAAACACCTTTGGCATGACTCATGGAGCGGAATCCTTCAATGCCATGATAAGCGCCCATACCGCTTGGTCCGACACCGCCAAATGGCAAGTCATCTTGAGCAACATGAATGATGGTATTGTTGATACCGACATTGCCAGATGTGGTTCGTCTCAGCAATTTTTTACAATCCGAATCTTTTTCACCAAAATAATATAAGGCGAGTGGGCGATCCCGCTGATTAATATAGTCAATCACTTCATCGATATGACGATAGGTTCTTACGGGTAGAATTGGCCCAAAGATTTCTTCTTGCATAATGGCATCATCGTCCCGCGCACCAACCACCAAAGTAGGGGCTAGGGTACGAATACGCTCCGAAGCTGATTCGGGTTTTGTGCCCATTTCAAGCACACGGGCGCCGCGCTTACGAGCCTCATCCAGCAAGCCTTGCAAACGTGCATAGTGACGTTCACTCACGATAGAACTGTAATCCTGACAATCTGGCCCATCTGGATAAAAACGTGTTACCGTCTCATTGAACTGCTGGATAAAGTCTTCTAGATCATCTTCATGGATCAATGCATAATCAGGCGCAACACATGTCTGTCCGCTATTTGACAATTTCCCATAAGCAATACTGGTCATCGTCCGACGATTTACATGTCCGCGGGCGACAATCACCGGACTTTTACCACCGAGCTCAAGCGTCAGCGGGACAAGATGATCACTAGCAGCCTTCATCACTTTACGACCAACAGGCGTACTGCCTGTAAATAATAAATGATCAAAAGGCAAAGCACTGAAAGCAGCTCCAACTTCAGGCCCGCCTAAAATCACGGCAACCTCCTCAATAGGAAAAGTTGCTGTAAGCATACGGTGCATCACATCACTGGTACGTGGTGTCAGTTCTGAAGGTTTAAGCATGGCCCGATTACCCGCTGCCAATGCAGTCGCGAGCGGGATAAGCGTCAATGAAATAGGATAGTTCCAAGGTGACATCACGCCAATGATGCCTTTGGGCTGATATTCCACATGGGCTTTTGCAGCTCGATAAAACAGGCTGACATGACGGCGTTCAGCCTTCATGAATCGGCGTAAATGACGTGAGAGATAATCAATCGACTGTACAATCCCAACCAGTTCCATCACATCTGTTTCGTGTGCTGAACGATGTCCAAAATCTTCACTGACCGCGGTTTGTAATTCAGTACGATAGGCAAGTACAGCAGCGCGTAGCTTCGCCAGATTGGCTTTGCGTTGTGCCAGACTTGGCGGCTCCGCGGCCAGAAAAGCCTGACGTTGCTGTTTCAATATTTCAGATGCATTGTTCACATGACTGATATCGTTAAATGTGTTCATCTTCAACCTCATGAATTTTGGCAGACAGGCTGCCGACATGTGGATATTGGCTACACTTAGAGCTGTTGAAACTCTAGGCCTGCATGCTTGGTCAAACGTTGAATAAACCGATCATCAAACATGGTTGCAGGTGTCCAGAAACCACCAGCACGGCCCGTTTTTTTATCTTCTTTAACATGATCAATTGCAAGACTTAAGGCAGCTTGTCCCAACATTTTTCCAGTAGAGCCATAGCCTGGATCACGATCACCTGTGACTTTGATTTTGAGGGTTTGACCTGCTTCAGTTTTGCCGATAAAACGTAAATCAAAACGTCCTGTACGCTGCTGTTCTGGGGTAGGACCTTCGCCTGGTTTTGGCAACATATAACGTTCCATCAGCTGGCTCACAGGTTTACTGACTGCGGCGAGCATGAAGACACCTAAGCCAGAAACCACGCCTAAGGCTTTGAAACGTCCTTTTAAACCATCGCCAGTTAAAATGGCTTCGTTATAGCTAAAGTTGCTGCCATAGGCATTGCCTGATAACGCGTTAGAACGATGCACAACACGTTCATTGACTGCTGCCATCACGAATGGCGCAATCCATGCATTAAAATCTGGATCGAATTTCGCGGTTTTAATATAAATTTGTCGTTGGCTATTGCCATGATCTGGCGGGCAAAGCACATAAGGATTGACCAGATCTTTACGTAGTGCAGGATCAGCAGCAGCTTCTTGAATTACATTAATAAGACTCGCAACTGTGCCACCCGACGCACCACCTTTTAAGGTCTTGACCCGCATGCTGACTTGCGTTGCAGGTGCATTGAACTGTTTTTGAGCCTGTTGCTGTAAGTAATAAACCCCCATATCCGATGGAACTGAATCAAAACCACAACAATGCACAATGCGTGCGCTTGATTGCTGGGCTTGAGATTCGTATTTCTCGATCATTTTTTTGATCCATTGGGTTTCACCTGTCAGATCACAATAATCTGTACCATTGGTTACACAGGCCTGAATCAAGGGTTCGCCATATAAAGCGTAAGGGCCAACCGTTGAAACCACCACACGCGTCTGTGCGCACAATGCGTTTAGCTCAGCTTGATTGCTTGCATCGGCGATCAGGATTGGCAAAGATTCTCCCAAAGTACCTAAACTACTTTTAAGGTCTTGTAGTTTTTGTTGAGAGCGGCCCGCAATGGCCCAGCGCAGTTGTTCCTGTTGGGTCGAAAAATATTCTGCTAGATATCGGGTCAGAATTTGCCCAACAAAACTGGTGGCACCGAATACAACAAGATCATAATTGGTTTGTGTCATTGTTTATTTTCCTTCATTTTAAGTGGTTTAATATTTAAAGTGGTTTCGGTAAATTGAGCACAACCTGAGCATCTTCAACCACATCCAGACGAAGAATTCTGGATGCTCCCAGCTCATCCAGTAACTGGCTTAAAGGCCCGCCATGACGAAGCAACTTGACCTTTTTCGGTAATAATTGCTGTGCCAATGAAAGGGGATTAGATTGCACCAGTGTTTGATGCCATTTGCCATCAACTTGATGGAGCATCGTCGCTTCAGTCATTCGAGATTCAGATTTCACATGCTGTAAAGCAGGTGTCACTGCGGTCAGGCTTAAATCGATCTTGCCTGTGGTATCTGTCAGATTTGCATGAATTTGATCGGGATGAATCTCGACATTAATTTCGGTGAGCCATTTCGGCAGTTGATAGCCATATACGCCACGAACCCGTGCGATCTCGGTATCGACAGGCAATGCCAATACATGGCCATAAAAATGACGTTGTCGAATCGAATTGGCCAGCTCTAAAACATGTGAGCCATGCGCCTCTGGTTTACGCACAACAATTGCAACAGAGACTTCGTTATACGGATCATTATCGCAAACAGAATAGCGGAAGAAGGTTAATGCTACCAAGCCATAACCAGGCAACGCACGTAAAGGCTGCAAAGGCGCAGGTAACTTTTTCTTGAGTTGTTTGAGCGGTGCCAACATGAGTACTTGCACGTTATTGCTACGATAATAAAAATTCGGTGCCCAGACAGGGCCAACCCTCGATTCGACTAGCTTCTTTGGAATCTTACGAAAAAAATCGATATTTCCAGCAGCAGGATCCTGAGCAACTTCATCAAGGTTTGGGTTCATTCTAAAACGGTCATAGTAGCCACCTTTAGGAACGCTAACCTTTTGTTGTCCAAACTCAACTTCAGTAAACTGTTTATTGCTGTTCATATTGGTTAACCTTTAATTGATCAAGTTATTCAAAATGCCTGTATAAGAATCCATGCATTTGTCATCTGAGATCACTATAAGATTAAAGCTAACTTTAAAGTCAAGCCCTAAAATTTCTGTTTCGGAAAACGGGCGCTGAATTCGTTGAAAGTATGTAAACAGAATAGACCATAAAATATTTTTAAATCTTTAATAAAACATTAAATTTCAATAGCTCATCTTCAATTTTGTCTTTTATTTCTAAATTATAAAATTACATTTTTATTATCAGAATGGGACTAAACCCGTTGACCTTGAAGTGAACTTTAACCTTAGTATAGAGTGGCTATCCATACAGATAGTTTTAAAAATAATGTGATTTTACCGACATGAATTACAACATAGATCATGACTCGACAGTGTAAATCTTACACAGGAGAAACAAAGATGGCGTACGTTACGACAAAAGATGGTGTAGAAATTTTTTATAAGGACTGGGGTCCACGAGATGCACAGGTCCTCTTTTTCCATCATGGCTGGCCACTGAGCTCAGATGATTGGGATGCCCAGTTACTTTTTTTCTTAAACGAAGGTTTCCGTGTCGTCGCACATGATCGTCGTGGGCATGGCCGTTCCAGTCAGGTTTGGGATGGACATGATATGGATCATTATGCTGATGATGTCGCTGCGGTAGTACAACATCTCGGGATTAAGAATGCCATTCATATCGGACATTCAACAGGAGGTGGGGAAGTAGCACATTACATCGCGCGTCATGGCGAAGAAAATGTTGCCAAAGCCGTGCTAGTGAGTGCAGTGCCACCCATTATGGTAAAAACGCCGAATAATCCTGACGGCTTACCGAAAGAAGTGTTTGATGACCTGCAAAACCAGTTATTCAAGAATAGATCGCAATTTTATTACGATTTGCCTGCTGGTCCTTTCTATGGTTTTAATCGTCCTGATGCAAAACCATCTGAGCCTGTGATCTGGAACTGGTGGCGACAAGGGATGATGGGTGGTGCCAAAGCACATTACGATGGCATCGTGGCTTTTTCCCAAACCGATTTTACTGAAGATTTGAAAAAGATTTCAGTGCCTGTGCTGGTGATGCATGGCGATGATGATCAGGTGGTTCCTTATGAAAATTCGGGCGCATTGTCAGCCAAGCTAGTGCAAAACGGTACTTTAAAAACGTATAAAGGTTTCTCACATGGAATGCTCACCGTAAACGCGGATGTGATTAATCCAGATTTACTGGCATTTATCCGCCAATAATCCATTTTACTCAACTCAATCAAAATAGAGGCCTGCGTGCCTCTATTTTTTTATTCCCTAATTAACTGAATCTAAAAATATTTATAAAAAATATATTATTCCATTTGATAAAACTATTGACATTAAAGTTGGCTTTAATCTTAAAGTAAATCCATACTCAATGAGGTCACAAAAATGAAAGTATTTGAAAAACTGGTTTTCCCGAATGGTTCTGATATTCCCAACCGCATTGCAAAAGCGGCAATGGAAGAAAATATGGCAGATATCAATCATGCGCCGTCGGAAGAACTGATGCGTTTATATCAGGCATGGGCGGATGGTGGCGTTGGTTTAATCATTACCGGTAATGTGATGGTGGATCGCCGTGCAATGACAGGGCCTGGCGGCGTGGTACTTGAAGATGAACAGCATCTGGACACCTTTAAGCGCTGGGCACAAATCGGACGTTCTAAAGGCGCACAAGTCTGGTTGCAGATCAATCATCCGGGGCGTCAGATGCAATCCAATTTAGGTCAGGATACTTGGGCACCTTCAGCCGTTGCACTAGATTTGGGCAAAATGTCAGATCGTTTTAATACGCCAATTGAAATGAATCAGGACATGATTCAGGAAGTGATAGACCGCTTTGCCAATACTGCACGTCTAGGTGAAAAAGCTGGCTTTACAGGTGTTGAAATCCACGCAGCGCATGGTTATTTAATCAGCCAGTTCCTTTCACCACTCAGCAATAAACGTCAGGATCAGTGGGGCGGTTCTCTGGAAAGTCGGGCACGTATCCTGATCGAGATTGTCAAAGCAGTACGTGCTGTGGTTGCTGAGACATTTACCGTGGCTGTGAAACTCAATTCAGCAGATTTCCAGCGCGGTGGTTTTAGTGCGGAAGATGCACAGCAAGTGGTGCAGATGCTAAATGGATTAGCAGTCGATCTGGTCGAGCTGTCTGGTGGTAGCTATGAAGCACCTGCCATGCAAGGACAGGCACGTGATGGACGCACCTTGGCACGTGAAGCTTATTTTCTGGAATTTGCTCAGGAGATCCGCAAAGTAGCCAAAATGCCAGTGATGGTAACAGGTGGAATTCGCCGTAAACAGGTGGCTGAGCAAGTGATTGAAAGTGGTGTCGATATGGTCGGGATTGCGACTGCGTTGGCAATCGAACCAAATTTACCTCATCAATGGCAGCAAGGGCAGAACACGGCACCTGAATTACAGCCCATCCACTGGAAAAACAAAACGCTGGCTTCTTTGGCAAATATGGCCACAGTGAAATTTCAGTTGCGTAAATTGAGCCTTGGAAAGCACCCGAATCCAAAAGTTTCTCCACTTTGGGCACTGATTCTGCAACAAGCCGCGATGGCACGCCGTACCCGTCTTTATAAAAACCAGA
Source organism: Acinetobacter sp. NRRL B-65365 (assembly GCF_001605865.1). NCBI lineage: Bacteria > Pseudomonadati > Pseudomonadota > Gammaproteobacteria > Moraxellales > Moraxellaceae > Acinetobacter > Acinetobacter sp. NRRL B-65365. The sequence goes on from NZ_LRPD01000031.1 coordinate 33,676, forward strand.
TGCGTCATTATGCCTAAGCATATTAAACAGCAGCAGAGCTTCTAAACTTTTTATAGTTTGAATCATGAAGCGATAGCCAATGGCAGCTCATCTGTCATTGGCTTTTTTATTGAGAGCTTTTTTGCAATCTACGATCAGACTATTAGACATCAACCCAATGTTCTACAATCCTACACAAGCAAATAAGATGGGTACTTCGGTTTAAAACTAAAAAGAAATAATTGACCAAAGATGAGAATTTTCTATTTTTAAAACGACAAACATTTTAGTGCAAATAAAAAATACCCGCTTTCAATCTGAAAACGGGTACTGGATGCCATAAACTTACTTTTTATGCTTGCTGACCTGATCCAGCGCAGGATAAGGAACAGGCATATTCAGGGCTAATTGAGCATCTTTGACCACATCGAGACGTAAGATCTTATCCGCACCCAAATCATTCAGAAGTTTCGTCAATGGCCCGCCACTACGCACCAGTTGTACGTCCTTTGGAAATAACGTTTGTCCAAATGCCAATGTATTTGACTCTACAGACGTGCTGTGCCATTTACCATCAACCAGTTGATACATGGTCTTGGTTTCAATTCTTGATTGTGGCTTCACCGTTTTAATTTTTGGCAAAGGCGCAGTCAGACTTAAATCAGGTTGACCATCTGTATTAAAAATCTGAGCCTGTAGTTTGTGACTACCGATATTCAGATCAATCGGTGTGAGCCATTTCGGTAACTGGTAGCCATAAACACCGCGAACACGGGCAATTTCCGTATCGACAGGTAAAGCCAGTACATAACCATAATATTTATGCTTACGCATTGAGCTTAATAATTCAGTGCTATTGAAATGATGTGCACCAGGCTGACGAACCACAATGGCAACAGAAACTTCATCGTATGGATCGACATCTCCCACAGCATAGGAAAAGAAGGTTAGAGAAACTAAACCATAACCAGGGAAAGGCTGTAAGGGCTCAAGTGGTGCAGGTAGCTTGGTTTTTAATTTTGCGATTGGGGCAAGCATCAACAACTGGACATTGCTGGTACGGTAATAAAAATTTGGTGACCAGACTTTACCCACACGCGTATCTACCAGCTTTTTAGGAATAGTACGGAAATAATCAATATTTCCAGCGGCTGGGTCTTTCGCTACTTCATCTAAATCAGGATTCATACGAAAACGATCATAATAACCACCTTTAGGTACATTGACTTTATAAGGACCAAATTCAACAACAGTGGTTTGCGCTGTGTTCTGTGAGGTATGGATTTGATTTGCGAGCTGATTGGGCTCAGTTGCATAAGTTGCAATGCTGAGCAATACACTTGCTGCTATTGCCGAGATTGAACGACTTAAATGACGTTGATTGAAGTTCATGAGATTCCTCCTGTTAACCTTTTAAGATGCTAAGATTAAAGCTAACTTTAAGGTCAAGCATTTTTTGAAGGCTTTCACTCATTCAATGCATGAGAACAATGAATCAATAGGGAAATATAAATCTCATTGAGAAATATATATTTTTAATAAAAAAGCCAGATTGTTAGGATCTGGCTTTAATGGCATTTTTTATTTTAAAGTACTGAGACGTTTGACCACAGCTTCCGCAATTTCTTTACTCGACTGTGGATTTTGTCCTGTAATAATGCGGTCATCCACAACCACATAAGACGTAAATGGCACCCACGCACGCTTATAGTGTGCGCCACGTTGTACCAGACCATCTTGCAATGAGAAAGGGACTTGCGATTTGATGCCTGAGAGTGTTTCCTCAATATTGGCAAATCCTGTTACAGTTCGACCTGCAATCAATGCTTTGCCCTGATCGTCCTGAAGCGACAATAAACCTCCTACACCATGACAAACAGCGGATACCACACCACCTTGCTGGTAAATCTGCTCACTGATCTTTTTCAGGCCCTCATTTTTGGGGAAATCCCACATGGTGCCGTGACCGCCCGTATAATAAATTGCCTTGTAACGGGATGGATCAATCGCATTAGGTGCAAGTGTATTATTTAAACGCTGCATAAATTTAGGATCTGCAAGATGTGCTTTAGCTGATTTATCTAGATAAATGGGCTTTAGGCTGCGTTCATCTAAAGGAACAGCGCCACCTTGTGGACTAACAAAATCCATGTCATAGCCAGCAGCTTGTGCAATATCATAAAAATGGGTCAGTTCAGTCAACCATAAGCCTGTATGATCTGAACGAGAAGGGTAAGCAGCGTGGTTGGTCATCACCACCAGAATTTTACCTAAGGATTTCGTTTGTACATTTTGCGCAGATTCAGCCGCTAAGGCCGAGTTAACCGAAAAGATCAGCATAAAAATACTGATCAACCACTTTTGAAGATTCCAACGTTGCAACATGACAGGTTCCTCATTAATCACCTGTCAAAGATCCTATGCTTAAAGTAAGGTTTAAGGTCAATAGCTTTTGATCTGTTTCTGATGAGGAAAGAACTATAAAAGAGGGGGCCGATTATTTTTCAGCATTATCATTGCTATAGTAAAGATTGAGCAAACGCTGCGCATTTTCTGCACAGGTGATTTCATCTGGCTTGTTATTAATTGCAGTAATCATCACTCGAAGATTCTGTTTGCTCATGGCCAGTTTCTGCTCTAAGTCTTCAATATCCTTGATTTTACTTTCCAGCAGATTAATCAGAACATCATGATCCCAAGAACTGACATTTGAAGGGAGAAAAGCCTTGATCTCGGTCAAAGAGAAACCGACTTGTTGTGCTTGCTGAATCACGAATAATTGTTTGAGGTCATTTTCGCTATATTCACGATAACCATTCGATTTGCGCTTTGCTTTCGGTAACAGTTTAATCTGCTCATAATAACGAATCGTTGGAGTGGTTAAACCACTACGTTTCGATAATTCACTGATATTCATTTTACCGATTTCCTCTTGACATTAAAGCTAACTTTAGACTTATAGTGAGACAAAAGCAAGACTAAAAATAACGTTAAAAGCTGAGGTGAAAAATGTCTAAACGTATCCTGCATGTGGTGACCAATGTTGCCCAATATGAAAAAGTTGATCGTCCAACAGGTCTATGGCTAGGGGAGTTGACCCATGCCTATGACGAGTTTGAAAAGCATCATTATATTCAAGATATTGTGAGTCCTTTGGGAGGTCGTTCGCCGATTGAGCCTAAATCACTAGAGCGTTTCGTGGCTGACACTTCTGTTTTAAAGCGCAAAAATGATCCTGCATTTATGCAATTACTGGAAACAACCAAGAAACCTGCCGAGATTAATTGGCAAGATTACGATGCGATTTATTACACGGGTGGACATGGTGTGATGTGGGACTTTTTAGATAATCCTGAGCTGCAACAGATCACCAAGAATATTTATGAAAAAGGTGGCATTGTTGCTAGTGTCTGTCATGGTTATTGTGGATTGCTCAATGTTCAGCTTTCAAATGGACAATACTTGATTGCAGGTAAAAAGCTGACTGGCTTTGCGTGGTGCGAAGAGGTATTGGCTGGTGTGGCAAAAAAAGTGCCCTATAACGCAGAACAACTGGCAAAAGAGCGGGGTGCAGATTATGAAAAGAAATTGATTCCTTTTATGCCGAATGTCGTTCGAGATGGCAACCTCATTACAGGACAGAATCCATTTTCAGCGCGTGTGACTGCATTGGCAATAATTGAAGCATTAAAAGATAAAGACCGATTAGATCGGAACATATGAGTTAAAGCATAAAACAATATTTATACTGCTGGCTCTAAAAATAAGTTTAAACGTCAACTGACGGCTAGCCATTTCTTAATATGTTGTATTGATTTTATCAATACAACATATTGTTTTTTTTATATAGACCTAATTTTCAGATTTGGTACATTTCTAAAAAGAAAGAAGCATTCCCCATGATGAGGCTTCAGGGATGATTAAGAGTTTATTTGATCATTTATTTTAATTTCAGAATAAAACGATTGTACTAGATATAAGGCCTAAAATTTTTTCAAGATTTATTGTTCACAATATTTCAGTAATTCTTTATGCCTAAAATTTAGCAATTACACAAGGATGTGATAGTGAAAATCATAAGATATATAACGGTAGTGAGTTTAGGTGTACTGATAAATAGTCAAGCTTTTGCAGAGCAGAGTGTAGGTGGATTCATTGCAACCTATATCGTTCCAAAAGCAACAGTTGAAGTTAAAAATACTGGAAGTGCAAAAATAACAGGCGATGCTCGAGCATACGGTATTGTTGCCGAACTAAATAAAGATCAATGGTTTGGATATATACATTATGAAGGAGCTTCTATTGATATGGATGCATTACCAGAACCAGGTATTGATGTAGATGAATATCGTCTTGGGATAGGCTGGCGAAAGAAGTTAGCAAAAGGTTCTGTACAGACAAGTGTTGAATATTTTGGTCAACGTGAGCAATTTGATTTTTCTATGATTCCTGAATGGAATGATTCTGGTGTTGGTATTCATGTTAATGGAGAATATTTATTAGGTCTCATCGCAGGAAAAACCCCAATCGTTGGTTTCATTGATGTTGGCTATCTTGATTTAAATAAAAGCGATGCAGAGGAATATCGATTTGGTGTAAAAAGTATGCTAAGTAAAAACCTTGGTGTGATGTCAGCCTATCGTATTTTTAAACAGGAGGTGAATAAAACTGAAGATAAAACAACATTGAAAGGACTAAATTTAGCTATTTCATATCTATTTTAGATATATAATGAGAATATTCAGCTTTTCATGCAATTTAAAATGTTGGTTATACAAAAAATAATCAACATTTTAAAACACAAATATAGTTCACAAATATCCATTCGCTGAACTGGTTTATATTTCTAACACAAAAAAGTTAAAGAAAGGTGATGTCAGATTTAACTAATAATTGTTAAAAATTCAGAGTTTCAAAAATGCTCTCGATGAACCACGATTACATATTGCATAAGTTTATTTTGTATTGCGTAACTTTTTTCGCTCTGCTAGTCTTTTTTTGCTTTCTCTGAAAATATGCCAACATAAGGATTGTATACAAGAGATTATAAATTCGAAGAATCAAAAAGGAAGATAGAAATGTTAAAGGATGCAGAAGTCGCATCACCGTCATCAAAAATTGGCATGATCATTACATTAGTTTTATGTTTTATTTTCGCCATTATTGAAGGCTTTGATTTGCAGTCAATGGGCGTTGCAGCTCCCAGAATGAAAGCGGAAATGCTACTGAACAGTACGGAAATGGGCTGGGTATTTAGCGCAGCGGTTCTGGGGACTTTACCAGGTGCCATGATTGCAGGAAGGATCGCTGATTCGATTGGACGTAAAAAGGTATTTATTAGCTGTATTCTTATTTTTGGCCTGATGTCTTTATTAACGCCTTTTGCCCAACAACTGAATACCTTACTGTTGGTAAGATTTCTGACAGGATTAGGCATGGGTGGGGCCTTGCCCATTGTGATTACCATGGTTTCCGAGGCTGTGAGTGAAAAATACAAAGCCACGGCGGTAAGTGTGATGTATTGCGGTATGCCAATTGGCGGTGTACTCACTTCTGTGGTTGCATTATCTCTCACTGCCGATCATGAGTGGCGACATATCTTCTACTTCGGTGGGATCGCACCTTTATTACTGGTACCTTTTCTGATTTTCTTCCTACCTGAATCAAAAGCTTATCTCAATAAAACGGCGACCAGTCCAGCAAAAAATCAAAGCTTGATGACAGTTTTGTTTGCAAAGCCACGAGTGCTAATCACTTCGAGTCTATGGTTAAGTTTCTTTGGAACGCTTTTGGTATTGGCGCTATTCCAAAACTGGTTACCAACGCTCATTTCAGGATTAGGACTTAATAAAGAGCAAGCAAGTTATATCCAGATTGGCTTTAATTTGGGTGGTTCAATCGGCGTACTCATTTTAGGTTTTATGCTGGATCGTTTGAATAAGTTTGTGATTGTTGCAAGTGTTTATAGTGGTATTTTGCTCTCGCTGATTGGTCTTGCTTATTCTAATAGCGCATTTAGCTTTACCTTATTTGCCACTGGATGCGGTATGTTTGTGATTGGTTGTCAGTCAATTCTCTACACCTTAGCAGCCAAATATTATCCGACGGAAATGCGAGGAACGGGTGTCGGTGCTGCTGTCGCAATTGGCAGGATAGGTGCGTTTTCTGGCCCATTAGTCGCGGGGTATTTACTGGGAACAGGTCAAAGTGAAATTGTGGTGATTGCTTCAAGTATTCCGATGATTTTATTGGCCGCCATTTCAGCACTGATCTTACTTTGTAAACCGACGCATTCCGTAGAAGAAAAAGATAATCTAAAGATCGTCACCACCTGATTTGCTCTTATTCTTGGAAGGTTAGAAAAAAATTAATTTTTCGACGTCCTCAAACAAAGGAAATAGCACGGCTGTTTCCTTTTTTATTTCAGTCTGCAAATGCACCCATATAGATTCAAGATGATGTACATTGGCTTTTGACTTATCGGTATAATAAAATAGCGGCGATTGAGGATGAGCAGATAGGAAGAGTAGGATGTATAAGGCGATTTTCTTTGATATTGATGATACCTTGCTGAATTTTAGCGTGGCGAATCGATCGGCATTTGTGAAATCATTTGGGGAATTCAATTTACATCATGATGATCTGACCTATTCCACTTATAAACAAATTAACCATCTTTTATGGGAAAGACAGAAGTTAGGTCAAATTACCGTACAGGATGTGATTAATAATCGCTTTAAAGAACTGTTTACTGCACTAAAAGTTGAAATTAACCACGATCATTTTCGTGATACCTTTCAAGGTAATCTGGCAAAAGAACATACCCTTGAAGAAGGTGCAGCAGAAGCAATCCAGTATTTGAGCCAGAAATATAAACTCTTTGCCGCTTCCAATAGCATTCTGCTTCAACAAAAAGCACGTTTACACTTGGCGGGTTTATTGCCGCATTTCTCTGATTTATATGTTTCTGATGATGTAGGTTATGAAAAACCCGACCAGCGTTTTTTCCAGACCTGCTTAGCCAGAAGTAATATCGCCAAAGAAGAAATACTTTTTATTGGGGACAGTTTAGAGGCAGATATCAAGGGGGCAACATCCTGTGAAATCCCAACCTGCTGGTATAACCCGAAACAACTCAAAAATGAACAGAATCTGAATATTACTTATACCATTCAACATCTGTCAGATCTGACCAAGATCCTATAAAAACAAAAGCGTGCCTTTGCTGATAAGATGTTAAGAGGCAGGACGTGGATAGTGAATGACATTGTGCATAATCACACTCTGCTCACCCGTATTGGCATAGGTATGCGGAATATCGGCATGAAAGCGGATGGATTCTCCTGCGGCCACAGTATGATTCATCCCCTCAAGCTGTAACTGCAATACCCCAGCAAACACAATAATATGCTCAATTACGCCTGCCTCATGTGGGCTAGATTCACTTTTTGCACCCGGTAGCAATTCAATCTTCAACACATCCATTCGGAGTTCTTCATCAAAAGGAATCAGAGGACTAACGCGCATTCCTGAATGATCCTGTTCAAAAACAGGTAAATCACTGAAATGATGAATCTCTGGTTGGGTTTGAGCTTGCCCACCTTCAAGAAAAGTCGAAAATGCAATATTGAATCCTGTGGCGATTTTCCAGAGAGTTGCAACAGTCGGACTCGACTTACCCAACTCAATCTGCCCAAGCATCGCTTTACTCACACCGGTTAATTCAGCAGTCTGACTAAGACTCAAACCTCGCTCGGTTCTTAATTTTTTTAGAGCTTCGGCAACATTGGGTGGAATATCTTGCATAAATAGAAGTCTTCTTGATTAAAAAGGATTGTCCGTTATAACAGACGATGATACTTTAGTCACTCTACCGTCATCTTCAGTAAAGTACTTCCTATGCGTAACTTAGCATTTTTTAGGTCTTCCTCACCAGCCATGATCATGACTGGACTTGTGGCGGTACTGGTGGGCTATGCCAGTTCTTTGGCCATTATTTTGCAGGCACTGGAAAGAGCTGGGCTGGATGCTTCGCAAACTGGAAGCTGGCTGATGATGCTGGGTATCGGCATGGGGATCACCAGTATTGGCTTGTCGCTATATTACCGTACCCCGATTTTAACAGCATGGTCGACACCCGGAATTGCCTTGCTTGCAACCAGCCTGACTGGAGTAAGTATTAATGAAGTGGTGGGGGTGTTTATTTTTGCTTCGGGACTAATGCTGTTATGTGGCGCGACCGGTATTTTTGCCAAACTCATGAATTACATTCCACGTTCCATCGCTTCTGCGATGTTGGCGGGCATCCTGTTACGCTTTGGCTTAAGTACATTTGAAGCATTACAGGTCAACTTTATCCTGTGTATTGCCATGTTGGCGGCATTTGTTTTGACCCGACGCTGGTTTCCACTCTATGCCATTATTGCAACACTGATTACAGGAATTGTTGTTGCAGGACTCAGCGGGGATTTGCATTTTACACAGACCAGCAACGTGTTTACGCTTCCGACCTTTATCCAGCCGCATTTCACCATGACTACGCTGATTGGTGTCGGGATTCCATTTTTTATTGTCTCTCTCGCATCTCAAAATGCGCCGGGTATTGCAATTTTACAGGCCAGCGGTTATTCACCTAAAACGTCAATGTTGCTGGTGTGTACGTCCTTAACCGCGATCATATTAGCGCCGTGGGGTGGTTTTAGTATCTGTATTGCAGCCATTACTGCAGCGCTTTGTATGGCACCTGATGTTCATCCAAATCCTGCAAAACGTTATATTGCATCTACATGGGCAGGGATCTTTTATTTAATTGCAGGGATTTTTGGTGGCGCAATTTTTATATTGTTTAATGGCTTACCAACTGTATTAATCCATATTCTTGCTGGATTGGCCTTAATCACCACCTTGATGAACAGTCTGCATCAAGCTTTGGCAGAAGAGCAAGGCCGTGATGCAGCGATTATCTGTTTTCTTCTCACTGCATCAGGTGTCACTTTATTAGGCATCGGTTCAGCATTTTGGGGCTTGGTCGGCGGGATTATTGCGTATCAGATTTTAGTGAAACGTGATCATAAAACAGCGTAGAGAATCGGCTTTTAGCTGCTAAAACTTCGAAGAATGGTAAAAAATCTCTCAAAGACAAAGCTTATGCAAAAATGAATCAGTCAGGTGCGCATTATGTAATTGATAGCATCGCTGATTTACCAGCGGTTTTGGATGATATTGAGCGCCGTCTAAATCAAGGTGAAAAGCCTTAACTTATCGAAAGAAACCAAGCCAATTGATAGATAAAAATCAATTGGCTTTTTTATATCTAATTAAGCGTAAGAATATCATTTAGCAGGATCAACTGATGAATAGAAAAGAGTTAGAAATTTGAGATAAAAAGGTGTAAAAAGAAAATAGAAAAATTAATTTTTATAAGAACACAATTTATAAAGATATTTCAAAGGAGTTGTTATGCATGATTGGTCTTTCATTTCAATCAATATTATTTGAGTTGAAGCAAAGATAGTGATTCAGCTTAGGAACAACAAGTCTGAGGATGTATTTTTAATAGCTGAAAACTTTCTCAACTTTAAGTTAACCAAAAAGGATGAGTGGGGTGAAAGTATATCCTTAAATGAAATAACTAGATTTGATAGAATGGATAATGGGAATTTTTATATAAAACTAGAGATTCAATCAGGGAATGTATGTGAAATAGAAGCCAAGAATATAATCTTACCATCTTTTATCACAACTCTATAACTTAAGTTATGATTTTTCCTAGAGTCATAATTAAGAATTTTAAAAATCTTTGTACTCAACTTAAAGTTAGCAAAAACTCTCTAAATAGATGTATCTAATAGATATTATTGAAGGCCAATATGAATAGAGAAGCAATAAAATCTTTAATTAGCAAAAATATTAGACTAGATAAGGACTTACCTTTTTATGTTTTCAAAGAAAATAATTATATTTTTTGGTTTTTTGAAAGACCATTATTAGATTATAAGGATATTCTAGACAGTTTAATTCATATTAATTCAACCAATTTCAAAGAAGAAGTTTTCATTACATTTGGAAATTTAAACAAGGAGAATTTCTCATACTATAGTTTTAGAAATAAGGATGAACTCGAAAGTATCGATGGTTTAGAGGAATCAAGGCTAGAGTATCCAATTATCATAATAAATAAAAATTGTGATTGGTTAGCTTTCGAGAGTTCACGAGAGGAAATTGGCGTAATTGCTTTAAAAACAAATAGACCTACCTCTAAAGAAATCGAAAAAAAATTTAATGAAATTTTCATTACGATGAATGAGTTAGAACAAATAAGAGAAAAAGGAGGATGGTATTCAAAAGTAGCAGCTGCATTTATTCTAAACTATTATAGGCATTAAAATTATCTTTAAAATCATAGTAATCTAAAGTAGCGACAAAATTTCCATCTTAATCATAAAAAATATTTCTAATTTTCTTACAACGAATCATTTTAAAATTTCAGTTTTAGGTGCAACCCTTCATCAACCCAAAGGATAGCGTTTAAATAACTGTACGATCCATTCAATAAAAACTTTCTGTCTCGGTGAAACCAGTGTCTTAGAAGGATACAGTAAAGAGACAGGCAACGAAGGTACGGGATAATGAGGCAAGACTTCACACAGTACGCCTTGTGCAAGTTCATCAACATGACCATAACGCGGCACTTGTATCAGCCCAAAGTGTTGTTTCGCTGCTGCTGAGTAGGTATGCGCACCATTGACCTGAATCATAAAGGGCAAATCATAATTTTTTAGTTCGCCCTCAACCATCAACTCCAGCGGAAGATTCTTCTGACGGGCAGTGGAATAAAACCCAACCATAACATGGCTTTTAAGCGAGTCTAGGTGATGGGGCGTACCGTATTGTTGTAAATATTGCGGACTTGCCAACGTGACTTGCTGGATATTTCCCAGATGCCTAACGATCAGTTCACTATTATTTAGTTGTCCGATCCGGATCACGCAATCAATTCCTTCCTTAATCACGTCAACATAACGATCGCTTTCTGTCAGCCGTAATTGGATTTGAGGAAATTCGCTTAAAAAATCTCGTAATTTTGGCAGAATAAAATGAGAGGCAAAAATACCATGCACTTCTATTTTTAAGGTTCCTTGAGGTTTTGCATGCAAAAAATCATGATCTGATTCATTGATATAGCTCAAGATATACTTACAGCGCTCATAATAAATCTGGCCTTCATCGGTCGGTCGAACCTGACGTGTGGTACGGAATAACAGGCGTGTATTTAATTGGGTCTCTAACTGCTTGATCGCATCCGTGAGTGTAGAGCGGGGCAGGTTTAATATTTGCGCCGCTTTGGTAAAACTTTGCTGCTCGACCACATGGATAAAAGCAGACATTGCATTTAACTTATCCATATCTTGATGTCCTTTGTTCGGCTTATTCGGACAAAGATGTCAGAATCCGATAGATTATTAACTGATAGCTGAACAGTATCATAGAACGCATAAGATGATAAGTTTCATTCAATGAGGTTTAAAATGACAAATACAGCAGCACATTCTGATCGGTCAAAAGTAATTTTAATTACGGGTGCTTCTCGAGGCATTGGTGCTTTTACGGCAAATTTACTGGCTCAGCAAGGACATCAGATTATTATTAACTATGCCAATAATGATCAGGAAGCAGATCAAGTGGTAAAGAAAATTCAGGCTGCGGGCGGCATCGCGAGTGCGTTTAAAGCCAATATCAGCCATTCAGATGAAGTGACCCAACTTTTCGATTATGTGATCCAGACCTATGGTCGTGTGGATGTCCTGATTAATAATGCTGGCATCATGCGTTTAAGTAAAATCGAGCAGGTCGATGATGAAAGTATTGATCAAATTCTGGTAATCAATCTGAAAGGATCTTTATATACCATGCGCGAAGCGGCAAAAAGACTGACACATGGTGGAAAAATTATTAATTTATCCAGTAGTGTGGTTGGGCTAAAACTTGAAGGCTATGGTGTTTATGCAGCTTCAAAAGCGGCAATTGAATCTTTAACTGCTATTTTAGCCAAGGAACTTCGAGGTAAAAATATTACCGTTAATGCGATTGCGCCTGGGCCAACTGCGACTGAGCTTTTTTTAGAAGGGAAGAGTGAAGCGTTGATTGCACAGTTAAGCAAAGCTGCACCATTGGAACGCTTGGGTCAGGTAGAAGATATTGCCGCAGTTTTAGATTTTGCAGTGAATGAAGCCAGCAACTGGATCAATGCCCAAGTACTTCGTGTCAATGGTGGCATCATCTAATACAAAACAATGCTGACTGAAGCTTTGTGTTTCGTTCAGCGCTACAGCTAAAAATACTGTATTTCTGGTCTCTATATTGAAACGAATATGAGAATCTTTGGGTAGGTGAGAATTCAGGACTTCAAAGACCAAACTTGATATATATCACACAATGCAAATAATATGCCTAATAAATCTTTTAATAATTTTTATAGATATTAATCATGCAGTTATAATGATTTTGCCGATTTTATAAAAACAATATCGGCTTTTAACTGATTAAATTGTTGTGATTGTAAGCATGATACAACATAAAATATTTATATATGCTAGGCTGTTTAGTTTTTCTTAAGAAAATACTCTCAAATGGATTTAAAGCAGAAGCATGAAACAGGAAAGTTTTACTGGTCATTTTTATTACCCAAATATTGGGGAATATGGATCTCCCTTACGATTTTAATGTTATTTGCAATATTGCCGTGGGCGATTCAATGGAGATTAGCAGATGCTTTATCAAAGTTGGCGTGGAAAGTTTTAAAATCTCGACGTAAAACCACGTTAAGAAATTTTGAATTATGCTTTCCGCATAAAGATGTCTTAGAAAGAGAAGCTGAGGCAAAGCAAGTCTTTTTCAATATGATCATTGGTTTGTTCGAAGCCTTAAATGCTTGGTATAGCCCGAAATGGTATCGAAACCGTATACATATTCAAGGCTTAGAGCATATTTCACAAGCACGTGAGACAGGGGTTCTTTTATTAGGTAGCCACACCACGCTTTTAGATGCGGGTGGCTATATCAGCAGTTGTTTCTTTGATCTGGATGTAGTGTATCGTCCACAAAACAATCCCTTACTGGATATGTTAATCAGTCGGTCGCGTGCCACCATTTATAAAAATCAGATCTCCAAAAATGATATGAAAGGTTTAATTGGCAATCTGAAACAGGGAAGAGCCATTTGGTATAGCCCAGATCAGGATTTTGGCCTAAAACAAGGCGTTATGGCACCATTCTTTAATATTCAAGCGGCGACGGTAACGGCACATCGGAGACTAATGAACATCTCAAAAGTTCCCGCCATTCCTTTATTTTTCTATCGAACGGGTAATATCCGCAATCCTCAATATCATATTTTACTTGAGCCACCGTTACAGAATTTTCCAAGTCAGGATGAGGTTGCGGATGCAACCAAAGTCAATCTGATTCTAGAAAATCAAATCAGTATGTATCCAACTCAATATATGTGGTTTCACCGAAGATTTAAGACCCGAGCGCTAGGAGAAGCTGCTCTTTATTCATAATCGGTGAACTACAAGATTATTAGTTAAATCATCAATATAAAAAACCTACGACCAATCAAGGCAGTAGGTTTTTTATAAGCAAACAAAAATACTTTAGAGCATCGACTTCGTTATATCGCTTGCCATTGTTGCTTAACTTCTTCTGAGTTTTTAATCAGAACTACTTTGTCATCTTTGACCTCACCAATCCATGCCGTTGGGATCAGATGATGTTGATCGTTTTCATCGCGCGTCAGTTTGAGTTGGCTATCACCTTCAAGATGATCAACTGTTCCGACTTTGGTACCACAAGAAGCAATGACATCTGAATGTTTTTTAATATCTTGAATATTTAAAGTACTCATTTCTTGAACCTCTTTATAAACATCACAACACGGAAGCCTTTAAGCTACTTCATATTTCCTCATAATTGTTGGGTTTTAAATAATCCTTACAGGATGATTTTATAGATTCACCTAAACATACTGTTTAGTTAACAATGAAACAAAACGAAATAAATAGTTAAAT
>NZ_LRPD01000032.1:0-11602 GCF_001605865.1 Acinetobacter sp. NRRL B-65365
ATAATTAAAAATAATTTCTTTTAACATAAAAATATACTCTTATAATTATTATCCCCCTACCGTTAAGATTATAACAAAAAAAACGCTAAAGATCAAAAATGCCGCATTATAGCGGCATTTCAACTTAACTTATAAATATATTTGATTATTTATAGAGTCCGATTTTCTTACCCTTCTTAAGAGATTTAATTCGCAATCGAATAGCATTGGCTGAGCGTGATCTTAGATTTGCCTTTTTAAGGCCAGCCTTCTGCTCGGATGAAAGACGAATCTTTTGACCTGGTAAACGTTTATTGACTATCTTTTTAACGCCATTACGAATAGCAGCAATAGCCTTGTAACGTACTTTACGACCACCAACACGCTTAACGCTCATTTGTCCGCGGGAAAGCTTTTTCTTACCTCCAGCTGAGTCGAAACCATCTTCTTCATCTGGTTCGCCATAGATGAACTCACGTACAAACTCATCCATCGGATCACCATCATCTGGCATATTGGCAATCACTGTATTTGCAGCAGCTTCAATTGCTGCATCTGCCGCTTCAACATTATCACTAAAGATTTCAGTAATTACAGAGTCATCTACACCAAAAGACGATAAGGCGTCATCAATAGATGCAACTAACGCATCTTCAAAAGTTTGATCCTCATCATCACCGTCAATGGCATCCAAGATAAGAGCATCCAAACGATCAGTTGGCAACTCACCTTCATCTAGAGTGTTGTCGGTGACTGCATCAACCAAATCCGAGACGATATGCAACGCTGTTTCACGAACATGCTCAATAAAAGAAAGTTCTTCACGAATTGAGCTGGTTAATGCTGTTACGCTTGTTGAGATATCAGCTGCTGCTGAATCAAACTCACGTAAGACATTTTGCTGCGGCTTCAGATTAAACGGATTTTTTGATCCAAACATTTTTATCACCTATTATTTAACTAGAACATCTTCATCAAAGATTACTGCACGTGTTGCACCCTCTGGACGGCGAGCAAGATACAAACGTACACGTTCAAATGGGTAATCGTTATCAGGTATTAGCCTGAACACATACGGTCTACCACTTAATTCTTCTGCGGGTTTCAACCAACCGGAAGTTGCAGCATCAGATAAATATTTTTCAATTTCTTTGCTTGCCTTTTCCAAGTAATCTTCTGTTGGCTTCAACATGTGATTTTTAAGAATATTGACCACATCATTCTTTGTACGCATAGCAATTTCGGAAGCATTCACTAACCGTAAGGCACTATTTTTACTTCGAACTTGTGTGAGTACATCACTTAAAACAAATGAGACACCGCTATCAAACTTGATCGGACGAACAACGTTAACTTTCGCTTTGGCAAGCATTTCTAACGTTTGTTCATCTTCTAAATCAATATCTGGCCTTTGTTCTAAGACTTTTTTCTTAAATGGATAATCTTTCCAAGCCACGGCGTATTGTATTGGGGCGAAGCCTTTTGCATTGGTTCTAGCATTGCGCAGCAATTTATCACCAATGTATTGCCCGATATACGTTGCAGGCACTTTACGCCCACGTAATGAAACTGCATCACGGGGACGGCAGATATTTGGTGACCAAATCAATTGTACTTGATGACTTTGAGCATCTAAGCTCTCTGCAAGTTGGGCAGCTTGTTCTTCGGTAATTGTTGGATCGATTTCTACATCTAGCGGAATATTTAACTTTTCAGCTACGCGCAAACAAGCAACGTACAACGGCAAATTATCTGCAACTGGTAAGGCAATATATGATGGAGGATCGACTAGCTTGATTAAGGTCTTTACTGTTTCATCAGCATTAAAAGACGGAACAGGTTCATCACTTAAAGCTAAAACAGCTTTATTACGCCCTAAGCTATTTGCAGCGTTAAATGCATCCGAATTCAAAATTGCATCTAAAGCTTCTGGTTGAAAACTTAAGCTAAATTCTTCGAACTCTTCTGTTGCATCTGCTACAGCAACAATTGAAGCCATATTGTCGGGATCACTATCAACTATGCCCTGAATGCGGACAACTTCATCACCAGATGTTGCATCGATGATTCGTAAACGCATAGTGATATCAGCTAACGTAGGCAAGTTAATTTTGCTGAAAAAAGCAACTTCGAGTTCAGTGTTTTGTAAATAATTGAATGTTAGAAAGTCTAGGCTTAAAACAACAATCCCTACACCACCAATGGATAAATTACCATTACTCATCAATTTTAAGTTATTCATAATTGCTCCATTAACTCTCTACATTCGAATGGCCGACACGCAGCACTTGTACACTTGGTACCCCTGTATCCAAACAATCTTGAACTGCAATGTAATAAGGGTTCTGTGGCTCATATCCGAGTTGACCGCGGATGTTGCCTTGATGGATCACCATAGGCTGATCAAGACGCCCACGCATAAACTGACCAACAATCACGGCGTCAGTCAGACCGCCATTTGTTTGTGTTTCAGTCTTGTCGATGATGCCTTGGCTTTGAATGCCTACCGCTTCACCGAGAATTTTTGTTGTGTTCACTCTGTTTGCCCTTTGGCTAAACGTTTAAGTTATTTTGCTCTTATCAGATTTTTAAAATTTCAATAGTTCCAATATGAAAAAACTCCACGCAAGGTAGAGTTTCATTGGTTTTTGATTTTGCTAATCGGGCTCATCTTCATCCACTATCTCAGATGAGAACTCAATCATGTTGCCATTGAGGGCATTTAATTGATCAATATTGTTCTTGATCGTATTAAATGCAACTTCACCAGTGACACGAATCTCAACAGTTTGTCCAGGTTGAAGATGCGCACCCGTCAATGGTTCAATTTTTCGAGTTGCCCCTTTATTCAGCATTGATACATCACGAATGACCGGTTGATCACCCAACGCATCTAAGATCGGATTTGTACCATTAAACTCATTCATCAGTTACAACCTTAATTTTTTTACCAAGGGCATTTAATTGATCAATATTTGCTAACACACTTTTTAAGTCTGCATGATTAGCACATTCGATAATTGTTCCTTCGTCACCAGGTTCAATTGAGATTTTTGAATGGGGTTCATAGACTGCTTTTAGTCCAACATTCTTTACTTTAACAATTAGGCCATTTTTGGGCTTAACTTCTGCTTTGGCGGTTTCCTGAACAACAATATTTTCGTTGTTAATCACTTGTACATTCTGTGTTTGTTGGATTGGGGTATTTTCAGGACGCGAGTTTACCGTCGCATTAGAAGACTCACTTGATTGATTCTGGTTAGCTTCTCCACCTTGCCCATCATCTTGAGGGGATTGACCAAGGTTATTTTCAGTTCCAGAGTTCACGTTATCACTAGAACTATCATTAGATTTATTTTGGTCAAAGCTAGACTGAGCACCATCACCGTTAGATGCTTCACCTTGAGCATTTAAAGCATCTGGTGAATGATTGCCTACTGCCCCATTTGAAGACTGTAACTCAGACTGGGATGAAGAAATACCGCCAGAGCTTTGCTCTGTGCCTTGTTGCTCGTTTTGAAGCTTAGATTCTGTATTGTTACCAGCTGCATTATCTGCTGTGTTTTTGGGTTTTGGTCCACGTTTTCTCGGCCCTGTTGTAGTAGCAGCCTTTGTATTTTCAGTTTCATTCTGTGGATTTTGTTGAGCTTCAGTCATGAGTATGTACCAGCCTTTTTGAGTTATTAATGAAACAGGATAAGGTGCATATACACCTTATCCTGTACGTTATTAGTCTTTTAGCTTCGGCATATTGATAGCTTTAAGCACTGCAAATTGATCAGCGTAACGATCCAAAGGATTCAGTTCTGCCGCCTGTGAACCGATCAAACCTAAAAGTGATTCACGAGGATCTGGTGTTGCTTCGCTGACAGTCAAAGGCATTTCGATAAAGCCAACAAGTGGGTTGCGAACTGGTTCACTACCTCGACCCACTAATAGCATTTCAAATGCTTGACCTGCTTCCACAAGTACTTCCGCTGAACTCGGCACGTGATAAACATTCGTACCATCTGCTAATGTACCGATACGAACAATTTGACCATGTCCAGCAGTTGCACCAGTTTTGATCGGCATCTTGTCTGAAGATAATTGAGCAAAGAAGACTTTAGCGCTATCACCAACATGTAACTCAAACCCAACCGTTGCGCCACCAGTGTCTTGGATAATCTTTGTTTTGGCAGCTTCAATGTACTTCATTAACTCGCCAAATAAGTCGCCTGTAGTATTGTATGCAGCGGCAAGATTGCCTGTTACACCACGGCTTGCATCAAATGTATATTCACGCTCGTTGTATAGAGCACGCTCTTTACCTTCACCGAGTAAGCGAACGGTTTGCTCAAGATAGATTTTACCTTGCATTAAAGCTACCGCCGTGCCCACAAAACCAACTTTCAGCTCATTAGTGACCTGGTTCACTAACAATTTAGACGCGCGGATTTGCGTTACGATTGGTGAGCTCACCAGAGATTCATAATCAGGTGCAATACTTACACCTACTGGTTCAAGCTTAAATTTATTTGAGTTATCACGTGCATCAAAATCAGCAACCAAGAATACTTCTAACTTGGCACCAGCAGGCAAGGCTTGATTTAAAGTGACCGAAATTTCGCTGGTATCTAAATTGATAGCACTTCCAGCTACAGAATATTCTGTACCTGCAATTAACGCTTTTTTCTCAGCAATTGCTGAAATTTGACCAGCAAGTTTTGATTTACTACGGTTACGCGTATGAGCAACTTCTTTACCATTAATTCGGATAGAGATATTTCCACCGATGAATGGTAACAATGGCGCACCTGCTTTCGGTGTTTTAGCTGCGAAGTCATCGTATTGTGTACGTGCAACCACCGTATAAACTGCACCATTACCACCATTGCTTAATGCAAAGCGGAAACGCCCTTCCGAGTATGGTTTTGAAGCGTTGACTCCATCCAGATAATCGCCTTTTTCCATTGCTCCGAATGCACGGTCTGTCACAAAACGAGCAGCAACAATCGGTACTTCGTTTGAACCATTGTTATTTGGAATATACGCAATGATTGGTGCAGCATAGGCAATAACTGTGGCAATGGTTGCAACGGTCATTGCTGGCACAATACTTACAGATTCTTGATGTGTATTGCTGACATCATCGAATCCACTTTCCAATTTTAAAAGGTTTTGTTTTTGAGTATCAGTATACTTATCTACTGCCTTAGCCATAGACAAACCTGCATCTAAAGCGGTTGCAAGTACTGAAGCATGCGGTAATTCCCCACCATGGCAATATTGGTATTGAGAAATACCCACTTTGATCGCATTATCAATATCACCCGCGCTGTCAAACCCAACAATATTCAAAATATTATTTAATGCCGTTGGTTTTGTTTCAGGCATCCCTTGGGCGCTATCAAACCCTGTTGTTTCACCTTTCTGATAGAAATAATTCTGGCATTGGTTTACAGCTGAAACTTGCGCCTGATATTGATTGCTTTGTTGATCTGGTAAATCAAACATTTTTTTCACCTGCGGAAATTAGGTTTATGAAAATTCATGTCCTACTTTCTCATGTGAAAAAAACAGCTTTTTGGTCTGTTCCAATTGGTTATTTATTTCGAATTACTTTTTGCCGTTTGCAAATATAAAAAAACCACTCTTATTTAAAGAATGGTCTTTTATCATCAGGTAACAGAGATGAGATGTTTTTAACCACTAACTCCGCTTGAAACGTAGATTTCAACATTGGCTCCAGCTGTCACAACATAACGTATCTTATCCCACGCGTGCTGTCTAAAAGGTTCTGTATCTGGCGTACCAGCTTCAACCGTAACGATTGGGGACCAATGATCCTCATTTTCAATATCAGCAGAGGGATGGTTACTACCAAAAAAATCGACGGCGGCACCTGCTCCAATAACCTGGTAGTTAAAAATAGCTGAAGTACATTGGGCCACCATACCTTTATCACCCACAGCTTTACCACTTTCATTGATCACTAAAAATGTCATTGTCAGATATCACCCAAAAGAATAATTTTCATTATTCAGCAATTCCAAAGCTTCAAAGTGAAATGTTCCGGTCAAATTTGAGATGCACTAACCCACATTTCTTTTAACTGCTCAACACTAAATTCAAGTTCAGGATTGATTGCTAGAATTTTGTCTTTAAGCTCTGTATATAGTCCAATGGCTTTCGAAAATTCGTAATACCGTGCGCCATTTAAGTAAGCTTTATACATGGCGTACTTTACTTTGTCTGTAGTCTCTACAGCATCCAGCAAAGGATTAAGCACTTTGTCTAAACCACAGTTCGCCAACAAAAAATAGAATTGCACAGGAAGAAGATTTTTAGGCTTTTGCGAAACAACATAAGCTGTTAATGCTCGTTGAGCATTGCCCAAATGAAAGGGAAAAATCTTAAATTCAGTACCATTTACTGAATAAGAAATTCCAGCTTGTTTAAAAATCTCTATGACCACTTCAATGGGCAATTCATATGTCTGTATCATTGTTCATCCCCTCTTATAAAGTCGCTTGTAATACTAAATTTGATAATAAAAAATAGGCATCCCCAGTCCCGCCGAACTGATTTGGGTCAACTCTAACTCGTAGCAGCTTTTCTTCTCTTGAAAACACTACGTTAAGTCGTTGAATGCTATTTACATGATAAACAATCAAATCCATAGCATTCAGATTCGGCGCACTAAGACTTATTTGACTTATATCAATTTCAAACACAATGTTACTTTCTGTTGGAAATGAGCTCAGATGAAACAAACCAAAAACAAAAACTGCTCTTAATTCCGTGTCATAGTATGCTTTTAGCTCTTTTGAAGAGTGCTCTTGTAAGTAATAAGTAATTGGTAATGTGAGTTTTGTCGTTAATAACTGGTCTGAAGGTAGACGAAGGACTGTTACATTGCTCTTATTTCCGTAAACAGTGATGTAGTCACCTGCCAGCAACTTTTTATCAAATAACTCTCCTTCGCTCGTAAGATGAAAATTGTCACCATCTTTTGCCGAAGCAGGTAGCTTGTAACGTGTATCTGATACAGCTTCACTTAAATCAAAAATTGTTTCGTAATTGTCAGGAAGCTCTAACGCATTAATTAACTGCCAGTATTTATTTAGTTGTGAAGGATGTACATAGGTATCAAGTATTTCTCCCCTATGCTTTATATGAATCTTATTTTTTTCAAAGATAAAGCTGACTTCTTCTAAAGCATTTAATCCCTCTGGCGGCAAAAGAATTTGTATCGGTGCTTCCGTAAAACCAGCAATGATAAAGGTTGTATCATTAAGAAAGGCGCAACCAAAAATGACTTGTGACAATGGAATACTGCCGCCACTATCAAAGGCAGCAAGTGGCTCATTCTCCAAGTTTACAAAAATATTATTAGATGGAGTTGTCCGATCAATTGAGATTTTTACTTCACCAGAATCTGCTTTAAAATACCCACCCTTAATTTGATTATTCGCCGTAATTTTGCCTGCAATATTAGATCCTGTAATGGTGTTATTAACATCTGGAGTCATCAGCATTAGTGCTTGTACTTTATCCGCTGTAGCGACTAAATCTAGCTCTTTGACTGAGAAATTATAATCTCCACCTCCACCAGGTATATCAGCTAAAATTTGATCCACTTCATCTTTTGTATAGTAATCAGTTAAGTCAACTTCACCTGATTGAGCAACCAACTGTTTAGTGGCTACAATAAGATTTTCCTTTTTTAAATCATTCTCTTGTTTTACATTACTGATGATTTGATTAGCCAACAATGTGCTGCCAATGCGAAAAGTCTCCGTTTTCCCCGCTTTAATTGTTGTTTTGGATAAAGCTTCGAAATAACTGACTATTCCATTATTCGTAATAGTCACATCCCAAGATAAATTATCGTCAATTAATCCCATCACTTCGTCCTCGACTCTACTTCACTTTTGACCGGATCAATACTTAATTCGTCACGGCGGTTTAAAACATACTTTGTACCAAACTCTGCCATGAGGGTTTGGCCTGTAGTTCCAACAATTTCGAACCAAACAATAAAGCCTTGATAAATCATCAATGCGAGTAAATCACCTTCTTGAAATTGCAAATCTGGAATGTTATTTATTTGATCAGCTAACGAGTCAAGTTCAGGATCATACGCAGCGATTTGCGCGATAATGGTCAAATCACTTGGGTTGTTCATGCTGTAGTTTTTATGGATTACCCCGCCATTAAACTTATCAGCTAGCACAAACGCGAAACCTAAAGGATCGTATTCATAGTTAGGCTCATCCTGTATCGATAGAGCATTAGCCTCAAAAGATAAAGGGTCAGCTGGCGTATGGGCATCAGCTTGATTGCTATAAACAATGCGTTTACGCCATACTTGAGCTGGTATAGTCCCTAACGTATTCATTACTACTCTTCTAGCTGCAAGATGACGGCCATTTGCCACGCGATTTACTGCACTATTTAGCATTTAGACCTCTCATATAAATATCAAAATCTTGTTGGGTGATTTCATTTCGCACCCATAGATCAGCCATTCGTCTGGCCTGAGTTTGCTTATCTTTGTTTAGGGTATGCAGTACTGCTTCCAATTGCGCCTGTACAGTAACTTTGTGAAGTTTATTTTCTAAAGCCTTGAGCTCTTTTAATTGCTTAGCAAAATGCTTTTTAGCCACTTTTTCTGCACGTCGCATCATTTCCTGTTCTGCTTTATGCACATTCCCAACAATTGGCTTAGACATACCACTTTCTAAATCTTTAACTTGTTGATTTATCTGCTCTTGGATTTGAGCATCAGAAAGTTTATATCTGGCCCCAACTTGTTTCTTGCGGTCAGCTTCAACTTCTTTTTTTAGATACTGAATGCCTGCGGGTGAAGTAATCCATTTGGCGACGCGGAGTACATGCTTACATGCCACACCGGATAAATGCGGATTTCTTTGTTTAGGAAAACCACCTTCGTGGCGACCTAAGCCATAGCCACCGATTGTCGCCATATACCGGTACCAGAAAGTATGACGTTCACAATCACATTCAAATCTAATTTTTCCATTTGCAAGCCGATTTTTTACAGTCGAGATTGCCTCTTTTTTAATATCAAATACGACTGAATTAAAATTAGAAAATTCAACTTCGACATGGTGATTTTGGACCTTACTATTAGGTCCAGCATTTGTAAGAAAATGGACTAGCCCACTTTTGCGGCTAAGGGGAACCGTTAGATAAATTTGTTCATTTGCACGCTTGATATCATCAGCCAAGCTCAAGTTAATAATATTCTGAATTGTAATGCCCTTTTTATACTGGTCTTTGAGCAACAGAATATTGTCTTGGAAAGCAAGAATATCATCTCGGGTGATTCGCCGTGGCCGATCCCCTGGTTGTTGTCCTAATGTTGTATATAGAACCTTTTCAACATCGTAATCTTTTCCTTTAGCGATGTCTTCAGGACGTAAGAACATGGGACGTGGTATTTTACGCCCGCGGTCATCGTATTCAATTTCACGTTCTGCAAATGCACGTTGTTTATTATCTTCGCTTCTTCTACCCTGTAAATCTCTGCGTAAACGTCCGTCCTGCAAAGCACTTTGCATCTGCTTGTAAGCTTGTTGGAAATTATCGTCAATCGCCATAAATCCACCTACACCTGATATTCATTTCTTATACGTAAAACATCAGAAATGGTTGGCACAGCAATGCGTTTTTCTGGGAGTTTTTCCCAAATTCCACTAACCCCACAAGCAACTTGGATTACGTCCGTGTGAATACGCGTGCCATAGATTCTAAGGCTTAATAATGTTGGATCGGTTGCTTCATCAGACTTAACGTCCCATATAATTAATTGGCTCAACTTACCTTGCTGAACAATCCTATTAATATGGTCTCTAATGGCATTACGATATTCATTGATCATTGTTAGAATCCGATTGCAAGCCAAAAAATACCGCTAAAAGCCTTGTATGTACCACTATCTGGATCAGGGGTTTGGCTAACCAGTGTCATACCATTGTTCGTAATATTTCCAACCTGCGCCCAAGTGTCATTATTTTGATCTATAGTCTGTAAACATATAGTTCCTTGACCATTCAAACATGCATTTGGAAAAGGTTGAGGGAATGTTAAGTTGAAGAACTTTTCACCTGTAGATGAACCAGAAAAAGTTGTCATATCGTTAGATGCAACAAACCCAAATTGCATAATAAAACCATTGGGCAAACTGGTGGACTGCCCAAAAGAGTTTGGTCCTGGTGAATTTGAAAATGTGCTACCAAAAAATACTCGTCCCGCAAATGAAAACATTGAATTTGGATCAATAGCACCATTCACATCTGTATTGTGGAAACCTGCATAGCCAGCTTGGGTAGAAATAGTCATACCTAAACTTTGATCTACCCCATTGCCATGCACAGCAAAATCTTTCGTGATCAAAGTTCCATTGACTTTATTTAGATTTCCATTGAGCCGAGCATTTCCCGAAATCGTTCCGCCCGCCTTGTCATATTTAAGGTCTATTTTGTCGTTCAGTAAGTTATCACTTACATTTCGGGCATCCGTCTCATTACTTAAATCAACTTTGGTTGCATATTGGGGGTGTGGGTCTGGATGATCTAAATGCTGATTCATCAATGCAACGCAAACAGGCGTATTCGGATCAATCGCAATAAGAATATTTGTAAGGGTTATGGTTGACAGAATCATGCCAAAGGTAGAAATGGTGACGATATTTGCAACCAAACGAATCAGCGGGTCATTTGTTGTAGTTGATGCTATTGCAAAAAGTACACCTGTGCTTGTGAAAATTCCAATTTCAAAACCATCTGCCGTAATGGTGGGTTCTATGCTAGTTACAAAACGCAGCGTTTTTGAATT
Organism: Acinetobacter sp. NRRL B-65365; assembly: GCF_001605865.1. Classification (NCBI taxonomy): domain Bacteria; kingdom Pseudomonadati; phylum Pseudomonadota; class Gammaproteobacteria; order Moraxellales; family Moraxellaceae; genus Acinetobacter; species Acinetobacter sp. NRRL B-65365. The sequence goes on from NZ_LRPD01000032.1 coordinate 10,825, forward strand.
CGGTTCAACGCCGCCACCATTCAACGGAAAGCGTGCAATCTCATTGACCAAGGTGGTGTTACCTAATGCCGTTAATGGGTCATACTTAGCAGAACCTACGCCAATATGTGCCAGAGATACTTCTAACCCTAATGTCGCCGCACTTAAAGCAACTTCACGCCCTGCATCTGTTAAATAATATTGAATAACCATAGTTCACCCATTTGTCCACTATGGTTATTATGAAAATTTTAAGTCTTTCCTTTTTACCCTTGTTCCAAACAGCAGCTAAGAGAAGTGGCAGATTGACTGATACTTTTTTTTTGTTTATACATTAAGAATCAATTTTTTAAAGGAGAGAAAATTGTTAAAACTACAAAGACTAAGCCCCCCTCGGGTCCCGTTAACATACGAACCTGAAGTTAAAAGCATCGAAAGTTCAAATACAGATAATAGATCATCGTTTTTCTACTCTCATTATGAATTGCTTAATATAATTGCGAATTATACCAACAGCCCTGCAAATCGCTTTTTCCGTGATTGGAATAAAATGCGGGAAGGTTGGAGCAGCAAAAAAATAGTAATGTTCTGGATGAACAAACTCATTAGCATTCATAAAAAAGTTGAAAAAAATAAATCTTCTTCGATCTTGAACCAAAATCAAGTTATAGCTTTAGAAAACTTACTTCTATTAATTACATTAAAAATTAATCAAAAATCTATCGTAGCACCCATCAACAATATTTTTAGATCAATATTATCAATTTTCCTTCCTATTATATTTATTGTTATTCGTAAT